>JAFUQY010000144.1 GCA_017472105.1 Clostridia bacterium
ATCGAAGGACGCGTCATGTTCCTCGGCGGTCCGCTGTACTTCTGCAAGGGACTGAGAGAACGGTTCACCGATACCCTGAAGCTGACGCCTGAGAACGCTGTATTCCCGGACTACGCGAGAAATGCGGTGTCACTGGGGGCGGCACTGTACTCCGAAACGGCCTGCGAGAAGACCTACACCATTGACGAGCTGATCTCACTGGTGGAAAACGCGCAGATCAAGTCCACCTCCACCAGAATGCCGCCGCTGTTTGAAAATCAGTTTGAATACGATCAGTTTGCAGAGAGACATTCCCGGGCATCCGTCATCGAGAAACCCATCGAATCCTACTCCGGCAATGCGTGGCTGGGCATCGACTGCGGCTCCACGACCACGAAGCTGACCCTGATCGGCGAGGACTGCCAGATTCTCTATACCTACTACGATTCCAACCGGGGCAATCCCGTCGCCATCGTGCGCCATGAGCTGGAAACCATCTACGATAAATGCGGAAGCCGGATCACTGTCTGCGGCGCGGCGGTCACAGGCTACGGCGAAGACCTGATCAAAAACGCATTCGGCGTGGATCACGGCATTGTGGAAACCGTCGCTCACTATACTGCCGCAAAATATTTCCGCCCCGACGTGGATTTCATCCTCGACATCGGCGGGCAGGACATCAAGTGCTTCAAGATCCGGAACGGCGCCGTTGACCGCATCATGCTCAACGAAGCCTGCTCTTCCGGATGCGGCTCCTTCATCGAAACCTTCGCGCGCTCCATGCACCTGACTGCGGAGCAGTTTGCGAAAAAGGCGCTCTTTGCAGAATCCCCGGTCAACCTCGGCTCCCGCTGTACCGTCTTCATGAACTCGCAGGTCAAGCAGTCGCAGAAGGACGGCGCAACCGTGGAGGATATCTCCGCAGGCCTGTCCGTGTCCGTTGTCAAGAACGCGATCTATAAAGTCATCCGCGCGCATTCCCCCGAAGAGCTCGGCAAGAACATCGTCGTGCAGGGCGGTACGTTCTATAACGACGCTGTGCTCCGTGCCTTCGAGCGTGAAATCGGCGGCGAGGTCATCCGTCCCGCAATCGCAGGTCTGATGGGTGCCTACGGTGCCGCTCTGTACGCGAAGGACAAATCCGAATCCGATCAGACATATACTTCTTCCATCCTCTCGCCCGAGGAACTGAAGAATTTCGTCCATACATCCCGCACCATGACCTGCAAAGGATGCACCAATAACTGCCTGCTCACCATCAACCAGTTCTCCGGTCACCGCGGCGGCAGTGCTCGGTTCATCTCCGGCAACAAGTGCGAAAAGGGCGCGGGTCTCGCTCATACGACTGAGGATATGCCCAATCTGCACGAATTCAAGCGGAACGCACTCCTTGCGGCATGTCCGAGTGAGAAGCCCCGCACCATCGGAAACCGCGGACTCATCGGTCTCCCGCTCTGCCTCGGCATGTACGAGCTTCTCCCGCTCTGGGTCGGCATCTTTGAAAACCTCGGCTTCACGCCCGTGTCCTCCGGGATGTCGACGCGCGCCATGTACGAAAAGGGTCAGTTCTCCATCCCGTCCGATACCGCGTGCTATCCGGCAAAAATCATGCACGGACATATCGAAACCCTCGCGGAAATGGGATGCAGAACCATCTTCTATCCCCGTCTGACATGGAACGTCAACGAGCACGCCAGCGATAACCACTATAACTGCCCCGTCGTCGCGTATTACAGCGAGCTTCTGCGCGGCAATATGGATACCCTGCGCGGCAAACGGTTCCTGTATCCCTACCTCGACGTCAACTCCCCGAAGGAGCTTGCGAAGGGGCTGTA
>JAFUQY010000145.1 GCA_017472105.1 Clostridia bacterium
CCGGCAGTAGACGGCTTTTTCCGCGCGGTTCCGGTTCTCCGTCCAGATGACCATGGCTCCGCAGGCGACGGCGAGATCCCGGTTGAAGTGGCGGTTTCTCGGCGATGCGCTCACGATCAGGCGGCGGGTACACCGTTTCCACGTCGTGCGGTGGATGTGGCGGTACAGCTCAACGGGATTGTCGAACTTCATGCCGGTCAGGTCGGTGACGATTTGCAGCTCGGGAAAGTACCCGTGCAGTTTTTCGTACAGCTCCGGGGTGACGGGGAGAAGACTGTCGAGACCGCTGATCGTCGTGGCAAGATTTACGTAATGTTCGGTTTTCTCACAGGAGTACAGCACGAATCCACGGAAAACATCCGCGTATTTTTTCAGAAGCAGCCATTTTTCATCCCCCGGGTACTCGTTCAGCGGCAGTTTCAGCAGCTGCGGCCATGCGTACGGACCCTCGTCACAGCGCTCGGGAATGAGGAACAGTCTCGGCTTCACGCGGTTGACCAGACCCTCGAGGCAGGCAAACAGCAGTTTTTCGTCCGGGTTCAGCTCCTTCACGAGCACGGCGTCGAGAACCGGTGCGGGAGAAGCAAAAACGGGCAGTGCGCGGTGAGATGGCCAGAAGAGCCCTTCGGCGATGTCGGGAGAGGGAGCTGGGGTGAGATAGCGGTTGTTCATATGCGTTCCTTTCGTTGGAGAGGGAATTTTAAAAATAATCAACTGAAATTTAATATTATCAACAGTATAGCACACGCCCGAGAATTTGTCAATATCCCGTGAAACGGCTTGATTTTTGCACCGGAATGTGATATCCTTTTCATGAACGATATTATAAAATGAAATGAAAGGAAATTTCCTATGAAATACGATTTCACGAGCATTATTGACCGCCGCGGACACGACGCGATTGCGATTGAGAATCTGCCCGGTCAGCCCAAGGAAGGCTTTGACGCGATTCCGATGTGGGTTGCGGACATGAACTTTGCGACCGCTCCTTCCATTGTCGAATCCATGCGGAGCCGTCTGGAGCATCCTCTGTTCGGGTACTTCAACCACCGTCAGGAATATTTCGACGCCATTCTCGGCTGGCAGAAGCGGCGCAACGGTGCAGACGACCTCACGCAGGCGCACATCGGCTACGACAACGGTGTGCTCGGCGGCGTGACCAGTGCGCTCAAGGCATACAAGCCCGCCGGAAATAAGGTGCTCATCCACGCGCCGACTTATACGGGCTTCACCGGATGTCTCACCAATGCGGGATTCACGCTCATCCACAGCCGTCTCGTTCCCGATGAAGCGGGCATCTGGCGCATGGATTTTGCCGATATGGAAAAGAAAATCGTGGACGAGGGCATCACGGCTGCTGTATTCTGCTCTCCTCACAACCCGTGCGGACGTGTCTGGGAACGCTGGGAAATCGAAGGCGCGATGCATGTATTCGAAAAGCACGGCGTGAAGGTGGTTTCGGATGAGATCTGGTCCGACCTGATTCTTGAGGGGCATAAGCACATCCCGACCCAGTCCGTGTCCGAATACGCGAAGAACAACGTTGCCGCCATGTACGCTCCCACGAAGACCTTCAACCTCGCGGGTCTGGTCGGCAGCTATCACGTCATCTATAACCCCGAGCTGAAAGCCGCCGTCGAGCACCAGTGCGGTCAGAGCCACTACAACAACATGAACGTGCTCTCAATGTACGCGCTGATGGGTGCTTATTCTCCCGCGGGCGAGGAATGGCTGGAAGAGCTGCGCACCGTGCTGACCGCGAACGTGAATTATGCAGTGGACTACATCAACGACCGCTTTGACGGCGTGTGGGTCGGACGTCCGCAGGGCACCTACATGCTCTTCCCCGATTTCTCCGGCTGGCTCGCGAAGACCGGAAAGACCATGGACGAGCTGTGCCGCGCGGTGTGGGATGTCGGATGCGCGGTATGTGACGGCAGACCTTTCCACGGTCAGAGCCATCTCAGAATCAACGTCGCACTCCCGATGAGCCGCGTGGAAGAGGCGTTTGACAGAATGGACAAGTACGTTATCCATAAGTAATGCAGAATGAGAACCGTCTGAGTGTCAGAAAGGAGCATACCATGAAACGATGGACTGCTGAAAAAGCGCGGGAATGGTACGAGGGCGCCGCATGGCAGGTCGGGATGAATTTTCTGCCGTCCAGTGCGGTGAATTCGACGGAGATGTGGCAGAAATCCACCTTCGATGAAGAAACCATCCGCCGGGAGCTCGGCTGGGCGGAAGAATGCGGCTACAACAGTGTGCGCGTGTTCCTGCCCTATATTGTATGGGAAAACGAAGGGGACGGATTCCTCGAAACCTTTGAAACTTTTTTGAAAATCGCGGATGCGCATCACCTGACGACGCTGCCGATTCTCTTTGACGACTGCGCGTTTGATGCCGGAAAGGATCCCGAGTACGGTGCTCAGCCCGATCCGGTTCCCGGTCTGCACAACGGACGCTGGACGCCGTCTCCGGGATTTGCCGCCGCGGATGACCCCGGAAAGCAGGCATCGCTCCGCGCGTATGTCCACGCCGTCGTGGGTGCGCACCGGGATGACAGCCGCATTTTTGCGTGGGATCTCTTCAACGAGCCGGGCAACACCGAACGCTGGACGGACTCCCTGCCGCTTCTTGTCAACTGTTTCCGGTGGGCGCGGGAATGCGAACCGACCCAGCCACTCACAGCCGGAGTCTGGCGGACGAATCTGCGGGATGCGGTGAATCTGACCATGCTCGAGCTGTCCGACGTCATCAGCTTCCACTCCTACCGTCCGCTTGCGGAAACGAAACAGTTTGTCGAATCCATGAAGGCGGAGGGAAGACCGTTCTTCGTCACCGAATGGCTTTGCAGGGAGCACGGAAACGTCATGGAAGACCATCTGCCGTACTTCGCGGAAGAGAAAATCGCCTGCTGGCACTGGGGATTCGTCGTCGGACGCACGCAGACCAATCTCTGGTGGGGCGTGAACAATGCTCAGCCGGACGTATGGCAGCATGATGTCCTTCACGCAGACGGAACGCCGTACCGCGAGAGCGAAATCGCACTGATCCGGGAATGCAGAAAACAGCATCCGTAATGAACCAATAAAACAAGACCGATGCAGGGTTTGTATGCCTTACATCGGTCTTTCTCATTATGGATTCTGTATGATCCCGTTCAGCTCCGCCATTTTTTCGCGGGTGGGTTCGGGGATATCGCGGAAGGGGAAGGGGATTGCCATTTTGTCGTACTTCATCTGGCAGATTTTCCGGAACGGGAGCAGCTCGACCTTGTCGACACAAGCGTGCGCACGGGCAATTTCCCGCAGACGGAGGATGTTGGCTTCGTCGTCGGATTTGCCGGGGATGATGACCTGCCTGAGCCACGTGGGAATCTGCCGCCGGTTCAGCTCATCGAGGAATGCGAGCGGTTTTTCCATCGCACAGCCGACGTTTTCGCGGTAGGAGTCCTCGTCTGTGTACTTGATGTCGAGCAGAACCCGGTCGGTTTCCGGAAGGAGCGCGCGCACGTCGTCGTTCAGGAGGCATCCCGAGGTGTCAAGACAGGTGTTCACGCCGTTTTCATGGCACAGTCGGAAGAGTTCTCTGACAAATTCCGCCTGAAGCAGAGGTTCGCCGCCCGAGACCGTGATTCCGCCGTCTTTGCCGAAGTAATCCCGGCACCGGAGCACGCGCTTCACGATCTCGTCCGCGTCGTATTCCGTTCCGCCGGTCATGTCCCACGTATCGGGATTGTGACAGCAGCCGCATCTCAGGGGACAGCCCTGCATGAAAACGACAAAGCGCACGCCGGGGCCATCTACGGTGCCGAGGGACTGGAGCGAGTGAACGCGTCCTTTCATAATGCTTCGTGGAAGGTACGGCTGATGACTTCGCGCTGCTGCTCACGGGAGAGCTTGCAGAAGTTCACGGCATAACCGGACACGCGGATGGTGAGATTCGGGTATGCTTCGGGATTTTCGTACGCCTTGAGGAGGGTTTCGCGGTTCATGACGTTGACGTTGATGTGGTGCGCCATCTTGCCGAAGTAGCCGTCGAGGATGGAAACGAGGTTGGAAACCCGCTCTTCTTCGGTGCGGCCGAGCGCTTCGGGAGTGATGAAGAAGGTGTTGGAGATACCGTCGCGGCAGTCGTCGTAGCTGATCTTCGCCACGGAGTTGAGCGATGCGAGCGCGCCGTTTTCCTCACGGTTGTGCATCGGATTTGCGCCGGGAGCGAAGGGCTGGGATGCCTTGCGTCCGTCGGGAGTCGCGCTGGTGTGCTTGCCGTAGGGGACATTGGACGTGATGGTGAGCACGGAGAGGGTGTGAATCGCGCCGCGGTAGGTGGGAGTCTTACGCAGCTCGGTAATCATGCGGTGCGCCATGTCCTTTGCGATCAGGTCCACGCGGTCGTCGTCGTTGCCGTATTTCGGGAAGTCGCCCACGGTATTGAAGTCGGTGATGAAGCCGGATGCGTCCTTGAGGGGCTGTACATTCGCATACTTGATCGCGCTGAGGGAGTCGGCTACCACGGAGAGACCTGCAATGCCGAACGCCATGAATCGGGTGACATTGGTGTCGTGCAGAGCCATCTGGGTCTTTTCGTACGCGTACTTGTCATGCATGTAGTGGATGACGTTCATGGTGTTCACGTACAGCTTGGAGAGCCACTCGATGTAGATCTGGTAGCGTTCCATGACGGTGTCGAAGTCGAGTCTGTCGCCCTCGAGAACGGGCATCTGCGGACCGATGTGCATGCCGCTTGCGGTATCGTAGCCGCCGTTGATGGCGATGAGAAGGAGCTTCGCGAGGTTGCAGCGTGCGCCGAAGAACTGCATCTGCTTGCCGACCTGCATTGCGGAAACACAGCACGCGATTGCGTAGTCGTCACCGTAGATGGGGCGCATGAGGTCGTCGTTTTCGTACTGGATGGAGTCGGTATCGGCGGAAACCTTCGCGCAGAATTTCTTGAAGGATTCGGGCAGAGCCTTCGACCAGAGCACAGTGAGGTTCGGTTCGGGAGAGGAGCCGAGGGTGTAGAGGGTATTGAGCACACGGTAGCTGTTCTTGGTGACGAGGGTGCGTCCGTCCTCGCCCATGCCGCCGACCGCTTCGGTGATCCACATGGGGTCGCCGCCGAAGAGCTCGTTGTATTCGGGAGTTCTGAGATGACGTGCGATGCGGAGCTTCATGACGAAGTCGTCCATGAGTTCCTGCGCGTCCGTTTCGGTTAGGATGCCAGAGGCAATGTCGCGTTCGATGTAGATATCGAAGAACGTGGAGACGCGTCCGAGGGACATTGCCGCACCGTTCTGTTCCTTGATTGCGCCGAGGTATGCGAAATACGTCCACTGGATCGCTTCGCGTGCGTTGGATGCGGGTGCGCTGATGTCAAAGCCGTACATTTCCGCCATTTCCTTCATGTACTTGAGGAAGGAGATCTGACGGGCAACTTCTTCGCTCAGGCGGATTTCTTCGGTGTCGAGGAAGCCTTCGCCGAGCGCTTTTTTGTCCTTGGTCTTTTCTTCGATCAGCTTGTCCACGCCGTAGAGAGCCACTCTGC
>JAFUQY010000146.1 GCA_017472105.1 Clostridia bacterium
AAAGCTGAAAGGCGGACGCTTCGGTGCCGATCTTCCGGGTACGATCGAATACTGCCGCTGGATTGAAGAGATCATCGGCGATATTCTGCCCACAAAGCTCGTGATGCATTCTCTGCCCGGCTCCATCACCAATCCGCTCGTACACCTGATGGGCATGGAAAACTACTACCTCGCCATGTACGACTGTCCCGAGATTCTGCACAAGGTCATGGATATGGCGACGCGGGTGTATGAGGACTACTACGACTTCCTTGAGAGCGAAAAACTCCTGCTTCCCACCGTGGGCATCTCGCCTCTGCCGCAGGAAAGCTATTCCTACACAGATGAGCTGCCCGCCGATTCCGTCACGAAAACCACGCAGTGCTGGGGCTTCCTCGAATCACAGGAGACCACGGCAGTCTCGCCCGAGGTGTTCGGTGAATTCGTGTTCCCCTATCAGGATCGTCTCGTGAAGCGGATGGGACTTCTGTCCTACGGATGCTGTGAACGCGTCGACGCCATCTGGCCGGATTATCTTTCCAAATGGAAGAATCTGCGCAAGCTGTCCGTCTCTCCGTTCAACAACGAAGCGCAGGTCGGCGAATATCTCCGCGGCACGAACGTGATCTATTACAGCAAGCCCCGCGCGGAATACGTGACCAATCCCGGTCCTATGGATGAGGATGCGCTGCGGAAGTATTTCAAGATGGTCTGCGAATCGGCAAGCGGATGCCTCTTTGAGATGGCACAGCGGGAAGTCCTCACGATTTTCGGGGACTATAACCGCGGCAGACGCTATGTTGAAATCGCGAAGGAATGCATCGCACAGTACTGGCAGCCGTAACCGCACGATATTTTCTTACAATTATTAATATATAATATATAATACCGATTCAGAAAGGATGAAATCATGCTCACAAAAGCTCTGCTTGAAGAAGTTCTCGCGAAAGCCATGTCGACCGGCGCGGATTTTGCCGAGGTCTTCGCGGAAAACACCCGATCCAACTCGATCTACATGGTCGACGGCAAGGTGGACAGCATCACGGACAACACCATCGCGGGCGTCGGAATCCGTGCGTTCTCCGGCGTGCGGTGCGTCAGTGCGTCCACGATTGATATGACAAGGGAAGGGCTGCTCCGTTGTGCCGCTCAGGTTGCCGACGTCATCGGAGAGACACCCACCGTCCTCGACATTCACCTGACCGGGCGGATTTTCCCCGACATTCACGCCGTAAAGCTCGTTCCCGATACCGTTCAGAAGGCGGCAAAGATCGATATTCTGAAAGCGGGATACTTCGCAGCGAAGAATTACAACGAAGCGATCTCCCAGGTCACGGCAAATCTCCTCGACGTGGATCACAATATCATGATCGCCAACTCCGACGGCCTGTTCACCGAAGACCGGCAGATCCGAACCCGCATGAGCGTCAGTGCCATCGCCAGCCGTGACGGTGAAAATCAGTCCGGCGGATGCGGTCCCGGACGTCGGATGGGTCTGGAGCTGTTCGAACTGTTCACGCCGGAATCCATCGGTCTCGAAGCTGCGCGTCACGCCATGGTCAATCTCAGCGCAGGCTACTGTCCCGCAGGCAAAATGCCCGTTGCGATTGAGAACGGATTCGGCGGCGTCGTCTTCCACGAGGCGTGCGGACATTCCCTCGAAGCCACTTCCGTTGCGAAGAATACCTCGCAGATGGCGGGCAAGCTCGGTCAGAAAATCGCCAACGAAAAGGTCACCGCAATCGACGACGGCACCATTCCCAACGGCTGGGGCTCCATCAACATCGACGACGAAGGCACCCCGTCCCAGAGAAAGATTCTCATTGAAAACGGCGTGCTGAAATCCTACATGATCGACAAGCTCAACGGCCGCCGCATGGGTATGCCGGAAAACGGTTCGTCCAGACGCCAGAGCTTCCACCACAATCCGACCTCCCGCATGACCAACACCTTCATCGCACCCGGCACGGATAAAAACGAGGACATCATTTCCTCCATTGAATACGGTCTGTACGCGGCAAAGATGGGCGGCGGCTCCGTCAATCCCATCAGCGGTGCCTTCAACTTTGCGGTCAGCGAGGGCTACATCATCCGGAACGGCAAAATCTGCGAACCCGTCCGTGCGGCATCCCTCATCGGCACCGGTTCTGAGATTCTGCAGAACATTGACATGGTCGGCACCGATATGGAAACCGGTCAGGGCATGTGCGGCTCCGCATCCGGCTCGATTCCCACGGACGTCGGTCAGCCCCTGATCCGTGTCAGCGAAATCACGGTCGGTGGACGATAACGGAAAGGCGGAAATACAATGGAAAAATTCGATATTCTGAAAAATATTGTGAAGGAATGCTCCGAAAAACAGGGCATCGCCGAATATGAGCTGTATTACTCCGAAGACGCCGGCATCCACGCGGAAACCTTCCGGGATGAAATCAGCGCGTTTTCGTCCAGCGTCGGCGGCAATCTCCTGTACCGGTGCATCGTGAACGGCAGGCTCGGTTACGCAAGCACGCAGTATCTCGACGAAGCTGAGATGGAAAAGCTGGTTGCACGTGCCGTTGAGAACGCTGCCGTCATTGAAAAAGAGGAAGAAGCCATCATCTACGGCGGCGCATCTCCCGAGGAATACCGTCAGGTTCCGAAGCGTGAGTTTGAGCTTCCGACGGCGGCGGTGATCCGCGAAAGGGCCATGGCAAACCGGAATCTTCTGTATGCGTCCGATGAACAGATTGCCGACGGTACCGCATCCGGGGCATATGCCGGCATGAGCCGTACCTACCTGTTCAACTCCAACGGTCTGGATCTGAAGAGCTTCAACGGAAACGCAGGCGAATTCTTCCGTGTCGTTCTGGACAACGGCGAAGAAAAGCAGACCGGCGGCGAATCCCTGCACAACAGCTTCGACCAGCCGGACAGCGACCGTCAGGAAAAGATCGATGAAGCCATCGCGAAGGCAAGAGCAAAATTCGGCGCGGGCAAGGTGAAAACCGGTCAGTACAACGTGGTTTTCCAGAACGATCAGATGAAAGCGATTCTGTCCACGTTCCTCTCCTGCTTCTATGCGGATCGCGTGCAGAAGGGGCTGTCCCTGCTGAAAGGCAAGGTCGGTGAAACCATCGCCGCGGACTGCATCACGATCACGGACGACCCGTTCTGCGAGGACAACACCGTGCAGATTCCGTTCGACGGCGAAGGCGTTCCCACAAAATGCAAGAACGTCGTGGAAAACGGTGTGCTCCAAACCTTCCTCTACAACCTGATGACGGCGAAGAAGGATGGTGTACAGACCACCGGCAACGCATCCCGCGGATCGGCATCCATCGGCACGAGAGTGTTCACGTTCTACATCAACAAGGGCACGATGACCCGTGAGGAACTGCTGAAGAAGGCGGGCGACGGCATCTATGTCACCGGAATGAAGGGATTCCACGCGGGCGCCAATGCGGTGACGGGTGACTTCTCGATCGAGAGCGAAGGCTTCCTGCTGGAAAACGGCGAAATCGGCGCACCTGTGAAATCGTTTACCGTTGCGGGCAATTTCTTCGATCTGCTCAAACAGATTACCGACGTCGATGACGAGCTTGACTTCGGCGGACCCGGCGGCACCAGAATCTGCGCACCCGACGTGCTGGTTCCCGGTATGTCCATCGCGGGCGAATAACGCAAATACAAAACTCCCCACAGCTGTAAAAACGGCGGTGAGGAGTTTTTTCGTTACAGACTCGCCAGGAAATCATCAATCACATCCGAAAGATGGCAAAGCGAAAGTCCGAGCGTATTGCATTGATCGACAAAATCAGCCACAGCGTCACGATCCGCACAGAGATCGGCGGCAGACTGCAAAACCGTACACGCATCGCAGTCGCACACGGCAGCGATACCGTAGCTTTTCCGCGATCCGATCATGCATTCCAGTAAAACATACCGACATTTCATCACCCCATTTCCTCCTTGTATGCAGTTACACCGGGAAAACACCCGCGTGCCCGTTTGGGTTTGCTATATTATAGGACGGATGACGCCGGATGAACAGGAACCATGGTTCTGGTTTTAGGCTTTTTTCAAAAATGCTGCAAAAAACAGATTACACCTCAGCGAACGGTATCTGAATGGATTCACTTGCATCAAAAAATCCTCCCGAAACAACAGGAGGATTTTTGATTGAAACATCAGTCGCGGAATGAGAACGTGAGTCTGCCGCCGCGGTATTCGAGCCGGTCGTAGAGCCAGAAGAGGAACGCGATCACGATGAACGCCGCAAGCAGAACTGCAAGCCAGACGGCAACTCCGCCGACTCCGAGTTCACCGGCGTCAAGGAAGAAGTAGGGATACACCGTTCCGGAGTAATCTGCCGGAAGAAGCGCGGCGCGGATGAAGATGAAGACGCAGTAGAGCAGCGGAAGCACGGTGCAGAGAAGGCAGTCGTACCATTTCAGCGAACGGTGCCGGTCAAACAGCAGGCAGTCGATCACGAACATGAGCGGGCATCCGATGTGCTTGGTGATGTTGCCGAGATTGTTCCAGCCGGGCTCGAAAATGAAGTCGGCGAGGATAAAATTGTACACAACAAACGTCACGAGAATGACGAGCGTTGAATAGAATTTCAGCTTCACGCATACGGTGTTGTACCCGTACAGCTCGCCCTTCATGACGTACTTTGCCGTCGAGACGGTGACCGCGAGCATGACGAAGAAGCATAAAAGATTGGAAAGTGTGGTGTAGTAAACGAGGCATTCGATGCCCGGGTTCTGTCCGGCGTACAGTCCGAAGCTCTCGAGGATGCCGAGGAAGCTGAAGGTCAGAAACGCAGTCCGGAAAATCAGCTGCGCGACTCTGTTGTTAATCATGGCTGTCTCCTGTTCTGGATGAATATGGTTGGGATCATGTCACCGGATCAGTATAGCACAAAATCATTGCCTTGTCAACAATTTCCCGGCGCCGAAATCCGCACGGAACGAAATCGATAGCCGGGTAGGCAGATCCAATCAAAAAACGCCCTTGCTGTAATCCCGGCAGGGGCGTTTCTGTATCCGGATGAGAGAGGGAAATCAGGAAATTTTCGAGCGGGCCAGCCAGCGTCCGCTGATAAGACGCCATAGAAACAGCGCGGTGCGGAAAATCCAGTCGGCAGTCATGGCATACCATACGCCCATCAGACCCAGTCCCATGCCGGGAAGCGTGAAGAGTCCGAAGACGGAGACCGTTTCCAGCGCGAGGAAGTACGCTGCCGCCACGCGGAAGAACCACATGGAGAAAATCGCGGTGACCATGGTAAACATGACGTCGTTTGCGGCGCGGAATGCCGGCGGGAGACAGAATGCTGCGGGCCAGAGGATGACGGAAACCGCACTGTGGTAGATCAGGAGAACGCGCGAGAGATCGGTGGATTCCGGCGTCAGTCCGAACAGTCCGAGCAGGGGCGTGGAAAAGAGGCAGAGGAGCAGATCGGTCGCGGCGATCATGAGGTAACTGCCGCCGAGGAGAACCCGGACGTAATGCTTCGCCTGTTCCTTTTCCTTCGCGCCGACGCACCGTCCGACAACGGCAACCATCGTGCTCTGAACGGATCCGCCGACGGTGTATTGGAAATTCGCGAGGGAGAGCGTGGCGGCATTTGCGGCGATGGCGACGGTACCGAGGGAGGAAACGAGACTTGTGGTCATCAGCCGTCCGAGCTGGAACATGCTGTTCTCAATCCCGTTGGGGACGCCGATGCCGAGGATATCCTTGATGACCGCAAAATCGGGCTTGTAGTGCAGGATTTTCTCGATGTGGATGAAGCGCTTTTTGTCGTGGGCAAGCCACAGCAGGATGGACGCGCCGATGATGCGGGAGAACAGAGTTGCCAGTGCCGCACCCGCCGCTCCGAGATCGAGACCGTAAATGAGGAGCGCGTTGCCGCAGATGTTGAGCACATTCATGAACAGCGAGGTTTTCAGCGTCGTGATGCTGTCACCTTCGGCACGGAATGCGGCGGATATACTGTTTTCAATCGCCAGCATCGGGAAGGAGAGGGCAACGATGGTGAAATAGGAGAGCGCATTGCGCATCACGCTTTCTTCCACATCCCCGAACAGGAGCCGGAGCAGGGGAACGCGGAAAACGAGAACCGATACGGTGATGACGGACGCGCAGATGGCGGATGCGTAAATGAGCTGTTTTGCGGCATTGCAGGCGTGATTCCGGTCGCCGCGTCCCATTGCCTGTGCCAGAACGACCGAGCCGCCGGCAGTGAGCGCGCCGAACAGGGTAATGAGCACCGTGTCGAGCGATCCGACGAGGGAAACGCCGGCAAAAGCGTCCTCACCCTTGTTGGAAACCATCATGGAGTCCGCCATGCCGATGAAGACCGACAGAATCCCCTGCATGGCGAGCGGTATGAGAATCCGGATCAGATCCCGGCGTGAAAACAGCATCGGATTTTGTTTTTCCATTTTGTCCTTCTCCTGTGTTGTGTGATCGGAGGTAAAATGCGGTTCATATCAATTATATACCGCTTTCGGAAAAAATCAAGGGATTCGCGGAAAATACAGGCGGAATGGGATCAAATTTCCATTACGAGGGTTAATCCATTGACACTTTCATGCGATTCGGCTATAATAAAATCGTATAAAAATATACTGATGCTTCTGTGCTGTCACGCCGGAAGTATCGGAAAGGTGATATTATGAAAAAGCGAATCACAGCATTGCTTCTTGCACTGATTCTGTCAGCCAACATGACGGGCGGAATCTTCGCGGAAGAAACTGCTACGGAGGAAGGAACGGCAGCGGAAGAAACCGGTGATGTTGAAGCCGATGTTACCCAGCCTTCCATTGAATCCGAAGAAGTAGCCGCCGAGGCTGTCAAGCTCAGCAGTGTCGACAACGCGTACGGTACTGC
>JAFUQY010000147.1 GCA_017472105.1 Clostridia bacterium
CAAAGATATGAGCAAAATTCCCGCGATCGTAAAGAAGGAACTGACCGCCCACACCTGGACGGGCGATTTTACCTCCGAAAACGCTGTGGAAGACTATTTCCGCGACACGCCCGAGGACGGTATCCGCTGGACACTCGATTACAGCGGCGTGACTATCTATTTCAGAAATGGCGATGTAGCCGAGATCGGCCGGAACGGACATCTGGCGGCAACGGTGTCCTTTGCACAGTATCCTGAACTGTTCAACGAAAAATACAGGACGGCTCCCAAATCCTATATCGTCGAGCTCCCGCTGAATCACCCGTTCTATGCCGATCTTGACAGTGACGGTAATTTGGAAGAACTCAATGTTACTCCTGTCCTCCACGAAAGCGGGCTGTTCTATGAAGCATTCGATATTTACACCGACACGGACGCGCAGTATTACCATGCGGAGTTTTCTGCGGACAATGCTTACCGCACCGGCGGATATCATCCATACTATATAAAAACGGCTGACGCCAGACACTATCTGTACGTCTTCGCGGAAGGAAGCGATCTGGCATCGAATGACATGGAGCTTCGCGTGATTGACATAACAGGCGGAGGATTCAAGGAAGTCGGAGATATGCACATCGCTCCCGGCTACGTTCCGATTGACTGCACATGGGTGCTGACCGATCCCGAAAACATGATGCTGGAGAATTTTGAAACCCAGCAGGAAACTGCAGCTTACTGTGTGGGAAGCGACGGTATGCCTGCGCTGAAATAAAGAGGATTATTCTATGTATTATTCCAAAAATCACGAGGGACTGGTTTTCATCGACCGCGGTATGGGAAATCTTGAAATACGCGGCGAAGGTGTAATCCGGCGTGAAGATACCGAGATATGGAATCCTGTCGAGAACTGGAAGGAAGATTTCACTACAGTGACGGTGTATGAGGATATCACGGAGATTTACGCAGGCGTGCTCGAGCAGTTTCCGAACATGAAAAAACTGAATCTACCGAAATCTCTTAGGTGCATTGACATGACCGATGCACTGAAAATGCTTCTTCACACAAACGATGTGCTCGTACATGCGGCTTACGGATCATACGGCGACACCTTCGCACAGGAGTACGGACTGCGGTTTCTGCCGGAGAATATCGAGCTTGGCTGGCACCGGGACGAGGCGCATGACGAAAGTACGAAGCTGGTATTGCGCTTTTACGAAGACGGCACGATGGATGTTTTATACGACATTTTCACCACCGGCATATCGGCGGGCTCAAACGGTGGTGCATCGCTGGAGCGGCCGATGCCAAAAGAATATTATCCGGGATGCACGCTTGAGGAGTTCGCAGACATGTTCCCCGTACGGTATTACGAGCAGATTATGAATAATCGTGCGGTGAGGGTGTTTCTGCAGCGTGAAGCCGAGCGTAAAAATAAATCAGAATAAATGAAAGGGGGATGCCAAATGGCAGCCAACAAGAAAAAGCTGACGATTCTTCATTCCAATGATCTTCACGGAGATTTTCTGTCAGAACAGGTAGATGACCGACTGATCGGCGGAGTTTCCCGTCTGTCGGGATATGTGAATCAAACACGCAGGGATGAACCAAATATGATCTACTGCATAGCGGGAGACATGTTCCGCGGTTCGGTGATCGACTCCGAGTTCCGTGGAGTTTCCACCATCGAAATCATGAATATGCTATCCCCGGATGTGGTGGCCATCGGCAATCATGAGACGGATTACGGCATTGCACATCTGCTGTTTTTGGAAAAGTGCGCGAAATTCCCGATCATCAATGCCAATCTGCATATCAAGACCAATAATGCCAGACTGTTCAAGCCCTACCATATCGTCGAAAGGGACGGAATGAAGATTCTGTTCATCGGCATTCTGACCGAGGATATCATCAATCAGACGAGAAACGAGGGTGTGATCGGTTCGTTCGTGGATGTTCATGAAGCAAGTCAGGAAGTAGGCAGAATATGCAACGCCTATCACGCCGTGGACATTGATCTTACCGTGCTTCTGACCCATATCGGATTTGAGGAGGACAAAAAATTAGCAGAACTGCTGGATCCCGCATGGGGTGTGGATCTCATCATCGGCGGTCACTCGCATACCTTCCTGAAAGAACCCGTGATCGTTAATGATATTGTAATCGTACAAGCCGGAACCGGAACCGATCAGATCGGAAGATTTGACATTACCGTGGACACGGACAACAACTGTATCAGTGATTACCGCTGGCAGAGTATTCCCATTACTGCTACCCATTGTCCGAAGGATGCTGCTCTGGAAGGAATCATTTCTTACTACAAGACGCAGACCGATGCCAAATACCAGCGTATGATCACCCGCTTCAAGCGGCAGCTCACCCATCCGTCCCGGTATCAGGAGACGGAGCTGGGCAATTTGTTCGCCGATATCCTGCGCGACAGTCTGCGTTTGGACATGATGCTTCTCGGCTCCGGCAGTATCCGGACTACCGAGCTTGGCCCCATCGTTCTTCTTTCCGATCTGGCTGAGTGCTTCCCGTACAACGATCCGCTCTATATGTGCAACATCACCGGCTCCCAGTTCCGCCGGATGATCCGGTACATGCTGCGTGACGAAGCACTGGAAGGCGGACATACGGAATTCTACCAGTTCTCCGAAGGTCTTGAGGTGGTATATGACAGAAGTACGCATACCTTCAGCAAATTTGATTTCCGTCAGATGCCGATCGAGGACGATCATGTTTACACAGTCGGAATTCAGTCCTATCACTACAAAAACTTCGAAGCGATGTTTTCGGTACCGATAGAAGAGATTTCAAAAAACGGAAAACCGCGTATGGTTGCCACAGACAGCCAGGAGATCCTGGAAGAGTATCTCTCAGAGCATCAGAATCTGGATCGCATCGTCAGCGGCAGATTGATCATTCACTAAATAAACAAACTACATAAAGGAGAACAACTATGGGACTTATCAAAGCGATTACCGGAGCAGCCGGCGGCGTACTTGCCGATCAGTGGAAGGAATATTTCTACTGTGACTCCATTGCAAACGATATTCTGATTGTCAAGGGACAAAAGCGCGTGAGCGGACGTTCTTCCAACACCAAAGCGGAAGACAATATCATCTCCAACGGCTCCGGCATCGCTGTAGCCGACGGTCAATGCATGATCATCGTAGAGCAGGGCAAGGTCGTGGAGCTTTGCGCCGAGCCGGGACAGTTTACATGGAACAGCTCCACTGAACCGTCCATTTTTGCCGGTTCTCTCGGTGAGAGCATCCTCGAAACCTTCAAGGCAATCGGCAAGCGATTTACTTACGGCGGTGACACGGGCAAGGATCAGCGGGTGTACTACTTCAACACCAAGGAAATCCTTGACAACAAGTTCGGAACGGCAAATCCTATTGCATTCCGCGTGGTGGACTCCCGTATCAACTTTGACGTGGACGTTTCCCTCCGCTGCAACGGTACCTACACCTTCCGCGTAACCGACCCGATCAAGCTGTACACCAATGTGACAGGTAACGTGGTGAACTCCTATTCCAAGGATGAACTGCGTGACACTATGAAGACGGAATTCATCAGTGCACTCGGTCCGGCACTGGCGAAGTTGTCCGTGCTTGAGATCCGCCCGAATCAGATTCCGGCGCATACAAATGATCTGGAGAAATATCTCAACGAGGAGCTTTCCGCCGAATGGGGCGCACGCGGTATCGGTGATGTAAAAGTTGCCATCAATCCGCCGACGCTCACAGAAGAAGATCAGGAAATGCTTAAAACCGCACAGAAAACGGCCATGTACCGCGATCCCACCATGGCGGCGGCAAC
>JAFUQY010000148.1 GCA_017472105.1 Clostridia bacterium
AAAAAAGCCCGATTTTGTCGAGCTTTTCTGTGGGTACATCTGTTTTGCACCGCTTATCTGGCGCAGGGTGAGAGGTTCGAACTCTCGTGAGGTTGCCCTCAAACGGTTTTCAAGACCGCCGCGTTATGACCACTTCGCTAACCCTGCGCGTATTTTTATCCTAAGTATTATACACCATCGCCCCGCATTTGTCAAGGGTTTCCGCAATTTTCGCGGGATTCCGGTGTCAGATCCGGCGGCCTTCGATGAAATCGCGGAAGCAGTTGGGGCGGTACCGGTCGGGAATCTCCATGCGGATGCCGAGGATGTGCAGATAGCGCGCGGATGCGTTCGTGTAGCTGGCGAGAGGGCGGTTGAGGGCGTCGTTGGAATGCGCGGACACGAGGTACCCCGTCTCGTCAAAGCCCGTCACGATCACGGTATGGTAGTACGCGCCCTCCTCGTTCGCAAGCTGGATCACGTCGCCGAGCTCGAGCTCACCCGGATTCACCTCGGATGCAAACGGCCCGACGCTTTCGTTTGATGTCAGAAAATTGTAAAGATACTGCACACCCGTCCATGCCGGCGCACGGTTGGTCGGTGAGATGTAGTACCACCCGAAGGTCGGTGTGTAATTCATGACGCACGAGCCGGCGTAGATGCTCTGGGAGACAAAATTGGTGCAGTCTCCGCCGATGCCTGCGTAATTTTCAAACAGCGGATTGCGGGACAATGCCCAGCGCTGTGCGTATTCGACTGCCTGATCCCGATTGTAATCCATGGTAACCAACATAAAACACTCCGATGTATGAGATTCTGGTTCAGTCTATGCACCGGAGTGTTGGTGTATTACGTTTTCTTCTGTAATTTTTTCAGAATCTCGCCGATTTCGCGGTTGACGGAGATGACTTCGTCGTGGAATTCTCGTGCCGAGAGACGCAGGACACCGGATTTGACCGCCTGAAGCTGGATCATGCCGTCGGAGGTGACTACCCGCACCGAGTGATCGCGCCCGATTTCGTAGGTCAGCCGCTCAATGTACGTGTCGCCAAGCTCGCCTTCCTTTGTGTAGACGACGTGGAGTCCGTGGTGATCGAATTTCCGCTCGACGGCACCCTTCACGTTGTACGCGTCAAAGACCACGATCATGTCCCGCTTCGTGTACGCCTGATAGTTCGCCAGCACGTCGAGGAGCTGATTCCGCGCGCCTTCGAGATCCACTTCGGCAAGGGCTGCCAGCTCGTCCCATGCGAAAATGACGTTGTACCCGTCCACGATGTAGAGGGATTTTTTGTGCCGGATCGCGCGTCCGTCGGTTGTTACGGCCTGCTTCACTTCACCGTAGATTTTGCGGCGGATTGGTCCGAATTCGCGCTCCATGATGGCTTCCAGCTCTTTTTCGTCGATGTTCAGATTCTTCCGGATCACCGAAGGCTCCGGCGGCACTTCAAGCAGATCGAGCGCGTCGTCCTTTTTGAGCTTCATGCTCTCGAGATGCTGGTACTGATGCACCGCGTTCCACGGGACGATGACACCCGCGCCGTGCGAGCAGAAGACGGAGTCGGGCGTGTTGTCCATGTCGGATTCCGGATCGTATGCGAACTGTGCGAGGACTTCGTCCGTGTTGTGGCAGGGGAAATAGCCTTCCACGCGGCAGGAGAAGCGTCCCTTGCCGTGGGTGT
This sequence comes from Clostridia bacterium, assembly GCA_017472105.1. Next base: position 1,662 of record JAFUQY010000148.1, read on the forward strand.
ATGCCGCAACTTCCCGTGCGTAGTCGCCGATGGTGGAGACCGGTGCGCGCCCTGTGAGGACGGAGGTGCCGATTTCGGCTTCGTGTTCATCGAATGTACCGTCACGCGCGAGGATGTCCGAGATGGCACGGCCCACGCATTCGCCGGGAAGCTCCAGACGGAAGGTGTAGTACGGCTCCAGAAGCACGCATTTTCCGGCATCGCGGAGCTGCATCAGACCCTGACGGACGGCGCGGTAGGTTGCTTCCCGGAAGTCCCCGCCGACGGTGTGTTTCAGATGTGCCCGCCCCGTCACCAGCGTGATTTTCATGTCCGTGATCGGAGAACCGGTCAGAACGCCGAGATGCTGTTTTTCCTCCAGATGCGTCAGGATCAGCCTCTGCCAGTTGCGGTCGAGGAAGTTTTCACTGCATACCGTGTCGAATACGAGTCCCGCACCGCGCTCCAGCGGCTCGAAGAGGAGATGCACTTCCGCGTAGTGGCGCAGGGGTTCGAAATGCCCGACGCCTTCGGCGGATGCTGTGATCGTTTCGCGGTACATGATCCGTCCGTCGTCAAATTCCACATCCACACCGTAGCGTTCGGCGATGAGCGAGATGAGAACCTCCGTCTGCACCTCTCCCATGACCTGCGCGTGGATTTCCGAAAACCGCTCGTTCCACACGACATGCAGAAGCGGCTCTTCTTCCTCAAGCTCACGCAGCTTCACGAGCATGGTCTGCGGATCGGTGTCCTTCGGCAGACGGATGCGGTAGTTCAGAACGGGCTCGAGACACGGGGAGCCCGCAGACAGCTCCGCACCGAGACCCTGCCCGGCGTAGGTTGACGACAGTCCCGTGACACAGCAGACCTCGCCCGCACGGATTGTCTCCGCGGTTTCGAATTTCGCGCCGGAGTAGAGCCGGATCTGGTTCACCTTTTCCGATTTTTCCCCGTCCCCGGAACGGTAGGTCAGTGTCTGGCGCACGTTCAGCTGTCCGCCGGTCACTTTGAGGTATGTCAGCCGTCCACCCTGCGGGTCATGCGCGATTTTGTACACCCGTGCGGCGAAGTCTTCGCGGTAGGTTTTCTCGGTTGTGAGCCGTTCCAGTGCGTCGAGGAAGGTCTGGATTCCGTCAAGGCGCAGTCCGCTGCCGAAGAAGACGGGGAAGAGCTTCCGCTGTGCGATCAGGCGTGCAGTGGAGGCATCATCGACCTCGCCGGTTTCCATGTAGGTTTCCAGAAGATCTTCGTCGCACATTGCAATCTGCTCGTCCCGGTCGCTCTCCGCCGTAAAATCCACGCATCCTGCGTCGAGATGGGAAGAGAGATCCGCCATCACCGCGTTTTCGTCCGCACCCGTCAGATCCATCTTCGTCACGAAAACGAACGTGGGGACAGCGTACCGTTCCAGCAGATGCCAGAGCGTTTCCGTGTGCGCCTGTACGCCTTCCGAACCGCTGATGACGAGGATTGCGTAGTCCAGCACCGACAGCACGCGCTCCGTTTCCGCGGAAAAATCCACGTGTCCCGGCGTGTCGAGGAGGGTCACGTTCATCTCCCCGTAGGACAGCCGCGCCTGCTTGGAGAAAATCGTGATGCCCCGCTCCCGCTCGAGATCGTGGGTGTCGAGGTAGGTATTCCGCCAGTCCACGCGTCCCAGCTTTTTGATTTTGCCCGTGGTGTACAAAAGTGCCTCGGACAGGGTGGTTTTTCCCGCGTCCACGTGTGCGAGGATTCCGATGACCTGATTCATGGGTGCTCCTTTGGTTGAAACTGAATATCGTATTATACCACACTCCGC
>JAFUQY010000013.1 GCA_017472105.1 Clostridia bacterium
ATGCCGCCGCTGTGACGGAAGATGCATGCGAACCGGAAGCCGGAAATACCACCGCGATGGATGGGGCGGATTTGCCGGAGCTCAGCTTCGCGGGAATGGCGGGCGGCTACGGTATGGAAGCTCTGATGGCGTACGATGTCTCGGAAATCATCGGGTCGAACCCGTGGACGAAGGACTCTGCGGTGACTTCCCTGCCGGTGTATCAGAATCTTTCCGTCCCGGAGCAGAGCGGCATCCCGGAGAACGGTTATACAGCGGACGAACTTCTTGCCATTGCGGAAGAAATCGCCGCGAAAATGGGGACGGAGATTGTGTCGCATGAGTTCAACACGATGACGGTCAATTCAAAGGACGGGTACAGCGAGTATCTCACTTCAATTGACGCGGAAACCGAGCTCTGTTCGATCAACGTGATGACAAGCGGCATGGCATCCGTGCGGATTGAAGAAAATTCCCCCGGCAAACCCACGGATAATGCATCTGCTCTTGCGGTTTACGAGGACTTTGCGGGTCTGCTGGAATTTGAAGAACCGACTGCCGATATCGTTACGCATAACAACATCTACGGCGAGGTTCATCATGAGATTTACGTCTGGGACGGCGCAGGAGATGAACGGGAACGGATTCTCGGATTCGCGTTTGACACAGTGATGATTTCCGGCACGGATAAGTGGTACGGGATCAATCTCGGCATCATGTATGCAAAGAAAGAACTGATCGGCGAGTATCCCATCATCGCATGGGAAGAAGCGGCTGAAATGCTCCTTGACGGCAAATACATCTCGACCGTTCCCGATGATACCTTCGGTCAGCCGGAATCGTATGAGCACGTGGAGCTGGTGTACCGCACAAACGACGAGACGATCATGCCGTACTATAAATTCCGGGTGCATCTGGAAGAATGGGATGACATGCATTTTGAAGGCGAAAAACATTACGGTGCATACTACGTCCCCGCCGTATCTTCGGAATACCTCGACGAATCCACGTTCTGGGACGGCTCCTTCAACTGAACACAAAAAATCCGCTTTTCCCTCATGGGATCGGCGGATTTTGTTTGATTCATCACTTCCCGAGAATCTGATCGAACAGCTTTGCGCATCCGATGGTCGCGGCGGGCGTCATGACGTCGGAGGTCAGTTTTCCGTCGGCGAGACAGCGGATGACCTCGCGGATTTCGTAGACGAAGCCGTTGCCGTTCGGGAATTCGGAGGTGAACTCCTCGACGTGACGGCGTCCTGCGTCAAAGCGGTCTGCGCGGGTGCCTTCGTGTCCGTTGATCTCGATGATGCCGCCCGTTCCGGTAATGCTGAAGAAGCATCTCGGCGCACAGGAGACACTGCACTCGATCACGGCGTCTGCCGAAGGATAGCGGAGCAGCATTGTGACGGAGGTATCGACTCCCGTGACGGGATGACGGCGTACCGATGCCATGGCGCTCTCCACGGGCTCTCCGATGAGGCGGGTCAGAATTTCGATCGGGTAGACGCCGATGTCGTACATGGCACCGCCGGCGAGCGCGGGATTGAGAATGCGGCTTTCGAGGTTGTTTCCGCCGTGGAATCCGATCGCTCCGTGCGCGGTGATGACGTCTCCGATGGCACCTGCGGCGATCCATTCCTTCGCCTTCACGATGGCGGGCAGGAAGTTCGACCACATCGCTTCCATGAGAAACACGCCTTTTTCCCGTGCGAGGGCAAAGATTTCGCGTGCTTCGGCTTCGGTGAGAACCATCGGCTTTTCGCAGAGGATATGCTTGCCCGCCGCGATTGCCTGACGGAGGTTGTCCGCGTGGAAATTGTGGGTTGTTGCGATATAGACGGCGTCAATGTCGTCGCGCGCAAGCATTTCGGCGTAGTCTCCGTATGCGGAGGGAATCCGGTTTCTGTCGGCGAATGCCTGTGCGCGGTCGGCGGATTTGCTGGATACTGCCGCCACGGTCACATCAAAGCCGTCCTCTTCCCGGACAAGCCGCACCGCATCGGCGAATTTGTTGGCAATACCGCCCGCTCCCATGATTCCGAATCGAAGTTTTTCCATATCCGGTGCTCCTTTCGTATATTGTCCTGTTTATTCGTTTGCCAGTGCGCAGAATTCTTCCACTCTTTCGGCGAAGGACTGAAGTCCGGCTTCCCAGAAGGATTTTTCGGTCAGATCAATGCCGGCAATCTTCGCGCATTCTTCCACGTCGGTGACACTCGTTGCACGGAGCATCGCTTTGTAAACGGGAACGAAATCCGCGCCGGTTTCTTTGTATTTTGCATACAGTCCGCGTGCAAACAGACCGCCGAACGCATAGGGGAAGTTGTAGAAGCTGAGTCCGCCGCTGTAATAATGTCCCTTGACGAGCCACATGTACCTGTGAAGCGTGGACAGACCGTCGCCGTATGCCTTCTTCTGTGCGTCGAGCATGAGTTCGCACATTCTGTCGGCGTTCATGAATTCCGCGGGACGTGCTTCAAAGACGGAGGCTTCAAAGGTATAGCGGGAGTAGATGTCGCAGATGATCTGGCAGGCGTCCTGAAGCTGGCTTTCCATGAGCGCGAGCTTGGTGTTTCTGTCGTCGGCTTCCGCAATTGCGGTTTCCATGACGAGCACTTCGTTGAACGTGGACGCGGTTTCCGCAACGGGCATGGAGTAGCCCTGATTGAGGATGTTGTGGCAGAAGACCTGACGGTCGTGGAAGGAATGTCCGAGCTCGTGCGCAAGGGTGACGATATCGCTGAACGATCCGTCGAAATTGGTGAGTACGCGGCTCTGATGTGCGCTGGGAACACCGCAGTCGAATGCACCGCCGACCTTGCCTTCACGCGGGTAGAAGTCGATCCACGCTTCGTCAAACGCGGCTTTCACCATGTCGTGCAGTTCGGTGTCAAACTTGCCGAAGATATTCAGAAGGTACTCCTTCGCGTCCTCAACGGTGTATTTTTTGTCAGCCGATCCCACGGGTGCGAACAGGTCATGCCACGGGAGTCCGCCTTCGTGACCGAGCAGTTTCGCCTTCGCACGGAGATACTTGTGGAACACGGGCATGTACTCTTCCATCGCGGAGAGGAGCGCATCGAGGGTTTCCCGCTTCATCCGGGAGGTGTACAGGGATTTCGCCAGCGGAGATTCGTAGCCGCGCAGTTCGCATTCGTTGAGCACCTGCAGCTTGATGCTGTTGAGCGCAAACGCCACGGATTCGTCGATCTTTTCGCACGCGGCGAGTTCCGCTTCGTATGCGGCTTTTCTCACGGCGGGATCGGGATCGTAGGCAAGATTGCGGACGGCGGGAAGCGTGATTCTGTCCCCGTTGTAATCGACGGCGAGGGAGCTTGTCAGACTGCTCTGCAAATCACTCCACGCGGACGCACCGGAGATACTCATTTTCGCGAACAGGGTTTCTTCCTTGTCGGAGAGGAGGTATCTGCTGTCCTTTTTGATGTTGGTGAGAAGATAGCGGAATTCTTCCAGTGCGGGCTCTTCTGCGATCACGGCGTCGATGTCAGCCTGTGCGATGCGGCTCTGGATGAGGGTATCGGCAGCGGCAGTCACGCTGAGCTTCGCCATGAGCTGTCCCTGAATGCTTGCGGCGTCGGTATCCCCTGTGTTTGCGGAATAGCGGAGATTTGCGTAGATGAACAGCTTTTCCACGATTTCGTTCATCTTCACGCCGCCGTCGAGATAGGCTCTGATGACCTCGGTGTCGGACATCGTACCCATGTTTGCGGCAAAATTGTTCACCTCTGCGATAAGGGTGTCGAGGGTATTGATATCGTTTTTGAATGCGGGATCGTCGAATCCGTTGTAGAGGATGGAGAGATCCCAGGTTCTGTCGGTTACAGACATAAATAAGGCTCCTTCTGCGGTATTTTTACTGCATTATACCACAAAAAGAGCCTTGTTGCAAGAGGTTTACATATATCCGCCGTCGGCTTCGGGGAAATCCATGGCCGTCTCAAGCTGTTCCTGAAGTTCGCACAGATACCGCAGGAATGCATCGCAGTTTTTCGTCATGGGATTCTTGATGCCGAGTCCGGAAACGTTTCCGAGTACGAGATATTCCCTGCCGTCTATCGTGAAATATACCTGAAAACTGGTATTCGGAGACACACTGGATACCGGAGCGTCGCCCCCGAGAATTCCCTGCGGTGTGATCTCCTTATCAATCGACACCATGTCGCATTCCACCAGCTTCGCGTAAATCTCCTGCATCATCTCATCGGTCGGCTCAAACTGTTTTCCGAAGATGCCGTCGCGGATGAGATCCTTCTGAATGTACCCGTCGTAGGTGTCGAAAATGTTCTTCTGCGTCACGTCGACCCACATCTCAAACCGGATATCAAAATCCTCCGGCATGGTCTCCGGGTATGGACTGCGCTTCACCCGTTCGTATGCAATCTCGCCGGCGTCGGTCAGGGTAATGATATAGTCGTACAGCTCGTCAAATTCATAGACAGAAAGCATGAGAGTTTCGTTTCCGAGATAGGTCAGGTTATAATCGGCAACCTCCAGCCGTGTGAAGTGATCCAGCGACCGGACAGTGATACTGTCGCCGGAGATGACGCCGATGTTGGCTTCCGAATCCAGCTCCACGTCGGTGAAGAGCACGAATGCGTCGCATCTCAGGCTGTCGGGAGCGAGTACCCATGCCGATACGATGACCTCGCGCGGGTAGTTCCGGATAAAGCCCGACACCGCATCGAGGACGGAAATCTGCCCGCTGCCCGGTTCGAGATCGTACGCCGACCAGACACCGACATCTTTATGAATCTGGTAGATCCTGAGCTTACCGCCGCGCCGCAGCAGAGCGTAGGTACTGTTGAGCCGAAGCCATTCGCCGTCGTTCACATATTCGTAATCCGCACCGCCGAGCGGCATAAACATCTCAGACCATTCCGCAGCGGTATAAGGGAACGGCTGCCATCCTTCAGTATCTGCGAGATCCATCGTGAATGTGGTGGATCCGCTGGTGTTGTGAACCATGGCGAAATACGTGTCCGTGAGGTAATAGGTGTAGCCGGAATCCGCGCCGGTTATTGTTGAACTGAGCGGCGTCATGTACACGCACTGGACGGAATGATACGCGCCGTCGGTCGGGACGGGTTCCACGCGGTAAATCCACGTGATATCCTCCGTGTAGCTGATGCAGATGAGGGTTGTGCCGTCCTTCTGCTGAAGGAAACAGGACCACGACGGGCTGTCATCGGTTTGTGCAGTCCACGCGCGGGCATTGTTTTCGCGGATGTCTGCGGGGGAATCGTAAATGCCGTAGGACTGCCATACGTCCGAATTTGCACTGCCGTCCTGACCTGCCCACACGGAGGTGTCAATTCGGTCATCGAAGTTTTCGGCAGTCAGCGTGATTTCGGTCAGTGTTCCGCGGTACTCGGCGTCCGCTGTGTCATTCCCAAGCATGTACAGCTGTCCGTCGAGCGTGATGCGGTAGTCGGCATTGCCGTCAGGAATTGTGACATACGAGAAAGCGGCGGCAGTATAAACGGTATCGGTGATCCGGTAATCGCAGCCGAACGGATCAGGCAGCTCCACGGTATCGGGATCGACAGCGTTCTTCTCCGGATTTGCCGCACATGCGATCAGGACGGCGAGACACAGCACAAGCGCGGTCACCGTGATCCAGAGCTTCGGCTTTTTCCAGCGAAGGACGTTTTTGATTCTTCCCTTCACGCCGGTTTCGCCGAATGCGAGCGGGGTCGGGGACGGAAATCTGCGGTTGGACGCGAACGAAAGCAGGCTCGTGCTGTAAATCTTCCGGATGCCGTCGGACTGCGAGAGCACCCATTCGTCACAGCGCATTTCCATGTCCCGTCCCATGCAGACGAACGCCAGCCACGCAAGCGGGTTGAACCAGTGCACGGTGAGAATGAAGAACGCCAGCGGCCTGACAACGTGATCGAGACAACGGATGTGATACCGCTCGTGCAGAAGAACGTAGGTGAGCGCGTCTTCGTCGAGGCGGTACGGGATGTAGATTTTCGGCTTGATGAGTCCGAGAATGAACGGCGAGCGCACGGTTTCCGACTGCCATATGTTTGTGTCAAGACGCGTCGCAGTTCTCAGCCGGCAATGCAGGACGACGCACGAGACAACTGCGTAGATCATGAGAGCCGCGATGCCGATGAGCCAGAGATATGCGCCGACTGCCGTCCAGATCTGCATGGGATTCGCGCTGTATGTGGGCTGACCGGACAGATTATGGATCACGCCGTCGGGCATGGAACCGGAAATGAACGTGTTCGCCGCCGGGATGCCGGTTGTGATCTGCGGTGTCTGCATCATGCCGATGTTGCCGGGGATGTAGGTGAGCGCGTGATCGGCTGTTTTCTGCGCCGCGGTCATGTCGAAGGGTTTGAGCGAAAACAGGCTGAACACCGATTCGAACGTGACGGGACAGCACAGCCGGAATCCGACGACGCTCCAGAGCAGGTACGCATACTTCTTCGGTGCGCGCCGGAGCAGAAACCGGATCATCAGCACGGCGAGAATGACGTAGCTGCCGGTGATGCTCATGTTGAGGATGGAGATGAACGCTGAAGTGAGAAGCTGTTCCATGATTCACTCCCTGTGCTCGTCGATGAGCCGTTTCAGTTCCGCCGCTTCCCTTTCCGAGATGGTCTTTCCGCCGAGAAAGGACGCGAGAAATCCCGGCAGTGAGCCTTCGAATGTGCGCTCCACAAACCGTTCGCTCTCGTATGCCTGCACGCTCTCCCGCGGAATCAGGGACGTGACGACGGTGTTCTCGTTCTGCGCGAAGCCTTTTTCGCAGAGTTTTTTCAAGGTGGTGTACGTCGTAGATTTCTTCCAGCCGAGTTTGTCCAGACACAGCTCCACGAGCTTTCCGGAAGCAATCGGCTCGTTCTCCCACACGATTGTCATGAAGCGGTAATCGCTGTCGCAGAGTTTCAGCTCTTCCATGATGTTTCCTCCTGTGATGATATCGGTCTATATTTACCAACCACATATAGTCTATAACAATAGACCGGATTTGTCAATAGGATTCACATAATTGTAACAAAAAAATCCCATCGATTGACGGGATTCAGAGCCATTCATTCGGTTTGACTTCGCGGCAGGAAAAACGGTTGATGATGAAATGCCGTTTCGGGATGCCGGAGGAGAGTGCGTAGAGGAGCCGGTCGTTCGGAGAGGATGTCATCGGTTCGCCGTGATGGGCGTGTGCGGTGAAATCGAGTACGAGCTTCGGAGACGGATCGATCCGGCGCGGCTTCGGTACGGTTTCCTCGAGATGATCGGGACGCTTTTTGAACCGGTCGGAATTCGCGAGCTGCCACATAGCGTAGACTGCCTGACTTTCCGGTGTCAGCTTGTCGCAGTGCCGTTCGTGCGTGTGGACGTACCGCATCAGCTCGGTGATGACGAGGGATTCGTACGCCTGTCTGTCGGTTTTTTCCATCGCAGTCCTCCTTTCCGGAAAAACAAAATACCCTGTAAACGAAACCGTTCACAAGGTAATTTTGCTATGGAGACAACTGGAATCGAACCAGTGACCCCTTGCATGTCAAGCAAGTACTCTAACCAGCTGAGCTATGCCTCCGTTGCGAGAAGTATTATACCACATCTCCAAATCAAATGCAATAGGTTTTTGAAAGTTTTTTGCGATTTTCTCAAAAAAATATTCCGTTTCCGGGAATTGACAGACCGCCCGACCGGTGCTATAATGAATAAAACAAGATCACCGAGGTGCATTATGGCAAAAATCTACACATCCGCGGATCAGCTCATCGGGCACACTCCCCTGCTCCGGCTGACCAATATCGAGAAGAAATACGGACTGAACGCGCGGCTGCTTGCGAAGCTCGAATACTTCAATCCGGCGGGAAGCGTGAAGGACCGTGTGGCGAAATCCATGCTGGACGACTTTGAAGCGCGCGGACTGCTGACTGCGGATTCCGTCATCATCGAGCCGACCTCCGGCAACACGGGAATCGGACTTGCATCCGTTGCGGCGGCGAGGGGCTACCGGATCATCATCGTCATGCCCGATACCATGTCCGTGGAGCGTCAGATTCTGATGAAGGCATATGGTGCTGAACTGGTTCTCACCGACGGAACACTCGGCATGATAGGTGCAATTGCAAAAGCGGACGAGCTGGCGCGTGAAATTCCGAATGCGTTCGTTGCCGGGCAGTTCACCAATCCCGCGAATCCCGCAGTTCACCGTGCGGCGACCGGTCCCGAAATTTTTGAGGATACCGACGGCGAGGTCGATGCGTTCGTGTGCGGTGTCGGTACGGGCGGTACGATCACGGGTGTGGGCGAATATCTGAAATCCGTGAAGCCGGACGTGAAGGTGATTGCGGTTGAGCCGGTGTCGTCCCCGTATCTCTCCGAAGGACGTGCGGGTGCGCATAAGATTCAGGGAATCGGCGCGGGATTCGTTCCGGAAGTGCTGAACACGGCGGTTTACGACGAAATCATACCCGTGCAGAACGATGACGCGATGGTGTGCGGACGGATGCTCGGCGTGACCGAAGGCGTTCTCTGCGGTATCTCGTCCGGTGCGGCTCTCTGGGCAGCGATTGAAACAGCAAAGAAACCCGAATACAGCGGCAAGACGATCGTGGTACTCCTTCCCGACACGGGTGACCGGTATCTTTCCACGGAAATGTTCACCGAAACTTAACAGAAATCGAAAGTTTTTCCCTCGGTTTGAGAACTTGTCAGACCGTGCGGCTTCTGCTATAATAGCATCATAAGCTGCGCGGCTGAAAATTCTCGAAACGAGGGTATTTTTATGAAACTGAATTTTGCAGAAAACCTGCGGACAATGAGGCGTTCGCACAACCTGACGCAGGAACAGCTTGCCGACCGGCTTGCAGTGTCCGTGCAGACCGTCTCGCGCTGGGAAAACGAGATCACCTATCCCGACATGGAGCTGATGCCCGGGATTGCGGAACTGTTTGATACCTCCGTGGATGCCCTGCTCGGCGTGACGGAGGCAGTGAAAGCGCGGCAGAAGGACGAATTCTGGCAGAGGAGCTTCCGGACGGATGACGACGCCGAGCACACGGAGATTTTCAGAGAAGCACACCGCGCATTTCCGCGTGATCTTGACTTCTCGACGCAGCTCTGTGAACGCATTCTGTACAGCGAGGATCCCATGCACAATCCCGATGCGCTCAGGGAAATGCGGACGCTCGCTGAGGATGTGCTGGAGAACTCGCGGGAACGGTATCAGAAGGAACGGGTCGTTCTTGCACTGGCACAGGCGGAGGATGACGATCGGTTTGACGCTCTGATGGATCAGCATGCATCCGGCGAGAACATGCAGCGGGAGCGTA
>JAFUQY010000149.1 GCA_017472105.1 Clostridia bacterium
CGCAGTCGAGAGGTCACCCTCGTAGTTGCCCGTGATGATGACGGTTCTGCCGTCGAGGTTTTCGGGGATATCGGACGCGGGAGCCGGAGGAATGCTGATTTCGGGAATGCTGATTTCGGGAATGCTGATTTCGGGAATGCTGATTTCGGGAATCTGAATCTCCGGGATGCTGATTTCGGGAATTTTGATTTCGGGAACCGGAGGAATCTCGGGAACCGGCGGAATTTCCGGGACGGCGTTCCACGTCAGATCCATGCCGGCCGACGCACTGCCGCCGATATTTCCGCAGGTGATGCTCATGCCGGCGTTTGCGTCTCCTCCGACATTGCCGCAGCTGAGTTCCATTCCCGCGTCCGCTGAGCCGGTGACATCTCCGCCGACGGTCATCGACATGCCGGACGTTGCTCTTGTGCCGACGTTTCCGCCGATCTGCATATCCATGCCGGAGACTGCGTCCCCGTGTACGTCGCCTTTGACGCTGACGGAGAGCTGGGAATTGAGGCTGCCGCCGAGGTTTTCGAGGTAAATCCGCACGAAGTGATCGGGATAGCCGACGAAGGATTTGACAATCTGCCCGTCTTTGATGATGGCAATTTCGTACGCGCCGTCATCCCCGCTGAAATCGTAGGTGTAATCGGTTGTGGGAAGGCTGAAATCCCCGCCCGTGCCGCAGGTCTCGCCGGAGTAAACGAGGTCGCCCGGTGCGTCGAAGTCATCCTGTGCGGGTGCGGGTTCGTTCGGTTCAGCAGGTGCGTCCGCGGGAGGATTCTGCATCTGTGTATTTTCCATGCCGAGAAGGGTATTGATATCCGAGCCGAAGACGGATGCGATGAGCGGCAGGGTCATGATGTCCGGGAGGGTTTCGTTCCGTTCCCACTGGGACACCGCCTGATGGCTCACGCCGAGCTTGTCCGCGAGCTCCGCCTGTGTCAGCCCGAGCGACTTGCGCAGTTCGGCAATCTTCTGCCCGATGATGGATCTGTCTGTCATATGTAGTGCTCCTTTGGTGTGGTTTTTGGTGGGATAGATATCTGAATCTGCACATCCGGCGATGCGGTTGATGTGGTATTTGTAGGGTTGATCCCTTGCGGTCAACCGTCGTACAGATAAAACCAAACAATATGTCAGCAATCGAAATAATCGGTTTCTGAATGGAAACGATAAAATATGGTTCGGTTTGTTGACGGCGGTCGACCGCAAGGGTCAACCCTACGAAATCCGGGGGTTTGCATCGACGGATTGAGGGATAGAAGCGCGCTTTTTGTGTTTTCAGCATAGCACAATCCGCCCGGGAATGCAAGAAAGCGTCTCTTGAATTTGCAGAAAATTCAAAATTCAAGCGCGGCTTGCAAATTCCGGCAGAATCGGACGGGACGGGAACCCGATGGAAAAGAAATTCCATTGACGGATGGGGCGGCGATGGGAATAAATGGGTGTGAAATTCTGCGCAAGCGATGCTTGAATCCCGTCACACTCCCGCGTTCTCCCGCATACACTGAACCGAACGACACAATGGAGGTACTGCGATGGAGAACACCGGAATGGGAAGACTGCGCATCCGCGTGACGGCGGCGGGAGGAAATCTGCCTGTGCGGGACGCGGCGGTGACGGTATCGGAATACACGGAAGGCGGTGACGGTGAGCTGCTCTACTCCCTGCGGACAGATGAGGGCGGACTGACGGAGATTGTGACCCTGCCCGCACCGCCCGCGTCGGAAAGCATGAAGCCGGGTGCCGCGAGACCGTACGCACTCTACAATATTGATGTGAGCTACCCGGGATTTTACCCGGTTGAAGGGGTTGCGGTGCCTGTGTTTGACCGGATTACTGCCGTTCAGCCGGTGAATCTCTACCCGCTCTCGGAGGAAGACTCCCTCGCCGACGCAGAACACGGCAGAGTCATGATCTACGAGACACCCGATGTACAGTCGCTCCAGCCCGGCGGCGTGATGCGGGAGGACATCGGCGCACAGAACGGCACGATTTCGGGAGGCACCGCATGACTGACGACATCATCCGCCCGTTTATCCCGTCCACGGTGACGGTGCATCTCGGCAGACCGGACGATCCCGCGCGGAACGTGACGGTGCCGTTTGTTGACTACATCAAAAACGTCGCGTCCAGTGAGATCTACCCGACGTGGCCCGAGGAGGCACTGCGCGCGAATATCTACGCCCAGATCAGCTTTGCGCTCAACCGGATTTTCACCGAATACTACGCGAGCCGCGGGTACGATTTTGACATCACCAACTCCACGACGATTGACCAGTCCTTCGTCTACGGGCGCGACATTTTCGAGAACATCTCCCGGATCGTGGACGAAATTTTCGACAGCTACCTCCGGCGGCAGGGGTCAATTGAGCCGCTGTTTGCCCTCTACTGCGACGGCATCGAGGTGCAGTGCGGCGGACTGTCGCAGTGGGGCACGGTCGAGCTGGCGGAAGACGGACTCACAGCGGACGAAATCCTGCGGTACTACTACGGCAGTGACGTGGATATCGTCGTCAACGTGCCGATTGCGGACATCACGGACACCTATCCGGGGACGCCGCTGAGCATCGGGACGATCAGTGATGAGGTGAAGCTGATCCAGACGCGGCTGAACCGGATTTCGAAAAACTTCCCGGTGATCCCGAAAATCAGCGACCCGGACGGCTTTTTCGCGGCGGATACGGAGGCGGCGGTGCGTGCGTTCCAGCGTCAGTTCGGGCTTGCGGAGGACGGCGTGATCGGTCGGGCAACGTGGTACGCGATTCTGCGGATCTACGGCGGGGTCAAGAGTCTCACGGACGTCAACTCGGAGGGAATTGCGCCCGGGGATGTGACGCTCCTGTTCAATCAGCGGCTGGAGGAAGGGGACACGGGCTTTGCGGTGAGTGAATTGCAGTACCTGCTCGCGGTCGTGGCGGAGTTCAACAGTTCGGTACGTCCCGTGCGGATCGACGGTATTTTCGGTCCGAATACAACGGCGGCTGTGCGGGATTTCCAGTTTGACACCGGCATCCCGGCGGACGGCATCGTGGGTGAGGTGACATGGCGCGCGCTGTACGACACATACGTCCGCCTGATCGACTCCCTGCCGGAGAACTATTTCTCATCGACGACCCAGCCGTATCCGGGTGCACCTCTGCGGATCGGTTCACGCGGGGACGACGTGGAGCTTCTGCAAACGTGGCTGAACCGGATATCCGATGTCTACACGACGATCCCGAAGGTGACGGTCGACGGAATCTACGGGCAGAACACCGCCGCAGCCGTGCGGGAATTCCAGCGGATTTTCGGACTCGAGGAAACCGGCGTGACCGCGTCGTACACGTGGGAATCGATCGCACGGGAGTACAGGACGATTGTGGACGGCGGGTACGGTGCAGCCACGCAGTTCGGCGGAACGATAGGATGAGGGAAGAAGGAAGAGGGAAGAGGGAATAGGTGGTGCATGACTTTTTCACGCCTCATCCGTCACTTCGTGCCACCTTCCCCGGCTGCGTTTGTTCGGTTTAAACTTTCCGTGACTGCACGGGGAAGGCTTATTGGGGTGTTTGTTCCGCAGTCCTACGGATGCTATAATTGGGTTTGACGTAAAATCACGTATTATCTGCCGGCGATGCTGCGGGAGCATGAATCAAATATGCCTTCCCCTGCACGCACGGAAAATTTCGGCTTCACAAACGCGGTGGGGAAGGTGGCGC
>JAFUQY010000150.1 GCA_017472105.1 Clostridia bacterium
AAGCATACCTGCGTACAGAACGCTGGGAACGCGGACTCTGTCAAACTTATCGAAGTCTGCGCCGCCGTCGAATGCCTTGGAGATTTCGATGGCACGGTCGCCGCGGAAGTTATAGAAGATTACGGAGTCGCCGTCGTTGATGGTGCCGATGGGTGCGCCGTTTTCAGCGATTACGAAGGGCGGGAGGTCCTGGTCGATTGCCTTGGTTTCTGCGCGGTAGGTTTCAACGGCTTCCCGTGCGGATGCGAACTGTCTGCCTTCACCGAGAACGTGGGTCTTCCAGCCGAGGTCAACCATTGCCCAGTTTGCTTCGTATCTGTCCATGGTGATCTGCATTCTGCCGCCGCCGGACGCGATCTTTACGGAGCAGTTTTCGTCGGAGAGCTCAGCGATGAATGCTTCGAAGGGATCGATGTATTCAAGAGCGGAGGTTTCGCCAACGTCACGGCCGTCGAGGAGGATGTGGATGCGGATGGTGGATACTCCTTCAGCCTTCGCCTGAGTCAGCATAGCTTTGAGGTGGTCGATGTGGCTGTGTACGTTGCCGTCGGAGAAGAGGCCGATGAAGTGCAGGGTGGAGTTGTTTGCCTTTACGCCGCCGATGAGGTTCTGCCAGGTTTCGGATGCGAACATCTTGCCGGATTCAATGGAAGCGGAAACGAGCTTTGCGCCCTGAGCGAATACCTGACCGGAGCCGAGTGCGTTGTGACCGACTTCGGAGTTGCCCATGTCGTCGTCGGAGGGAAGACCGACAGCGGTGCCGTGAGCCTTGAGGGAAACCATGGGGTATTCCTTCATGATGCGGTCGAGGTTGGGAGTACGCGCGAGGCTGACTGCGTTCGCTTCGGTAGCGGGAGCGAGACCTACACCGTCCATGACGATGGTGAGCACGGGACGGATGCCCGATGTGCCGTTGTGAGGAGTGAGAGTTTTCATTGGAAACTTCCTTTATATATAGTAAAATTTTTGTTGGCGATGTCAGAAAATGGGATCATTCAATATCACACCATGCTGTATCCTGACGGTCATCGTCTGCAAAACTGTCCGCGTCTTCGATTTCGCCGAAGATGTTGATGACCTGAAGACCGCCGGACTCTGCAAGACGCACGGTCTGGGACGTTCCGCCGCGGGAGCCGTTCCAGTACGCGATGCACACAGAGGACGAATCCACCATGTACTGGTTCCGCTTCTTCATGCAGCCGTCGAAGTAGGTGCGTTCGCTGACGTAGATCACGTCGTGGGCGCGTCCGAGGATGTCCTTGTAGGTGCGCAGATGCTCAAGACCGTTCGGGAGATTCGTCCATTTTTCGGTCTGGTTGATGCAGGGGATTGCGAGAATGAGCCGGATGCCGGGATCACTTTCCGCCATTGCGAGAACGGTTTCGGCGGCAAGGGTGTCAAATCCGAGTGCGCCTCCCGCGATGAACCGGGTGAATCCGTGGTTCCGCAGGTCGCGGACGTGGTATTCGATGGCTTCGGTGACGGCGCGGCGGTGTCGGATCGGTACGGTGCGGTGACCGGTGAAGCAGCAGGTGGTAAGTTTGTTGTTCATGGCACGGGACAGGGTCTGTTGACAAATTCGCAGCCCTGTGGTATCATTTTTACATACGATTCCACACAATCGGATGAAAGGCGGAAAATGCGATGACGGGAATATGCTGTGTGATGATGGAGAACGGGGTTTTCCGGGATTATGTGACCTCGGCACTGGAGCTTGCGGGATTTTCGTGCACCGGTATGCCGGCGGATGATGTTCCCGTGATCTGCTGTGACGAGTGGATTCCGGAGATTCCGGACGGTTCGCGCGTGCTGGTGCTGTACCGGAGAGCGAGATACACCCGGTCGCCTGCCTATGCCGCTCTGAGCGAACGCTGTGACTGCCGCGCAATCGAGCGTCCGTTCCGGCTGGATGAGCTGACGGATACCGTGCGGGAGATGACGGGGAATTGTGCAGCCTCCGTGCCCGTGCAGGATGTGCCCCGGATTGCGGAGAAGAAGAACAATGCGCTCATCCTCAGTCGTGCGGATCTGACGGCGTCGTGCGGTGCGTTTTCCGTGCGCCTGACCGAGAGGGAATTCCGCGTGCTTGATGTCCTCGCCGAAAAAGCGGGAGAAACCGTCAGCCGCGAGAACCTGCTGAACGACGCATGGGACGGCATGGAGAGCCGCGGAAACGTCGTGGATGTCTACATCGGATACCTCAGAAAAAAGCTCGCGCCGGAATTCGGCAAAGGTGTCATCCTCGCCGTCCGTGGTGCGGGATATGTCCTGTGCATGGGTGAGTGCGCAGTGGAATGGCAGTGAAATTCCCGCCCATACTCCACCGGATACTATTATACCACAAAATTATGGAAAATACATCGGTTATGATGAATATATTTTAAAGAAAATGTGCGGCACCGGCTTACGCGGAGAATGCGCCGGAGGTTCATCGCCGGATGTGTGGTTGGGATTGTTCGGCGGGAGGATAATATCCTCCCCTACGTTTTTTGAGGACGTTCCGTCAACAGAGACAGAGTAAAACCAAACCGCGCCGCAGGCTGAGTTTACCGAGGGAACTGAGTGTCCCTGATAATAAGATACGATCGCGAACGCTCAAAGCTGCATGTTGTCCAAAACTCCTGCCCGCCGGAGGCATTGGGTCCAGGCACTCCTGGCAGCCGAATCGAGAGCCCGGCTGTGGAGGGTTCTCGCGCCGCCTGCGTAGGGCATAAAATCCAATTGAAAAGCGGAGCTTTTCTACCTAAATAAACCCCAAAGCCGTCAGCAGGACATAACCCCTGTTCGCCGTACGCGCAGTACACCCCAAAACAAAACGAAAATTTTACAAATCCATGTTTACTTTTCCGCCGATATCGTATATAATATACTGTACCCCCTGTAAGGGATCCAAAAATTGATATTTTAAGAAGATACTGCGACCGGAAAGAACCCGGACTCCAACAGTGCCAAAGAGAATCACCGCCATGGCTGAAAGCGGTGTGCACTGCGTCCGATTGTGCATCCGTGAGTACCGCATCCGCGGCGCGTGACGGCGTTATCCGTCGTAAAGTGATAAATCAGAGTGGAACCGCGATCTTCGCCTCTGCCGGTCTTTTTGGGACCCGCGGGGCTTTTTTATTTTTAAACGAGGTTAATCAATGAACGATAAAATTTCTGTCCGTAAAGAAGACGAACGCTGGCATGTCCGCGTGAAACTGGAATCCGCACTCGGATGCGCCGCTTATCGCCGTATCTCGGAAATCCGTGACGATATCGACGCCATCTGCGAACGTGACCCGGCTGCGGAAAGCCGTGCGGAAGTGCTCCTTTTGTACTCCGGACTGCACGCACTTCTCCTGTACCGCGCCGCACATGCTCTCCAGAACCGCGGCATGAAGCTCACCGCACGCGCCGTGTCCCAGTTCGCGAAATTCCTCACCGGCGTCGAAATCCACCCGGCGGCAACCATTGGCAAAGGGCTGTTTATTGACCATGGCTCCGGGGTCGTCATCGGTGAAACTGCCGTCATCGGCGATAACTGCACCATTTATCAGGGCGCAACCCTCGGCGGTACCGGCAAACAGACCGGGAAACGTCACCCTACCCTCGGCGATAACGTCATGGTCGGTGCGGGCGCGAAGCTCCTCGGCAACTTCACCGTCGGCTCGAACTCCAAAATCGCCGCAGGTGCCGTCGTCCTCAAGGATGTCCCCGAAAACTGCACCGCTGTCGGTATTCCCGCACACATCGTCCGCCGCGGCGGCGTGAAACCGGAAGAAAAGCCCGTCATCGACCTCGACCAGGTGCACATTCCCGACCCCGTCGAAAACGAAATCCGTGCGATTATCAGACGGATTGATGAGCTGGAGACGGTGCTCGCGGGAATGAAGAGTGCGGATTGAATGGGATGCGCGCCGCGGGTTCATCGCCGGATGTATGGTTTGAACCGGCGGTCGGGGGCAAGCCCCAACCCTACGGTTTTGCGGACGTTCCGTCAACAGAAACAGAGCAAACCCAAACCGCGCCGCAGGCTGAAATTTACCCGTACAATCCAGTGACACCACCGTGACTGTCAGTGCCCGAAACGCCCAAATCTCGCCGCCGCAGGCTGAGTTTACCGAGGGAATCCAGTGTCAGTAACCCTAAAGGAAGCTGTCTCAATTAAACAGCTGCACGGGTATGGCGCCTGCGGCGGGCA
>JAFUQY010000014.1 GCA_017472105.1 Clostridia bacterium
CGTCAAAGCCGTGCTCGGTGTGCATGCCCGATCCGGAGCACGGGGAATTCACCGTCACGGAAGGGAAGTACCACCAGATTAAGCGTATGTTCCACGCCGTCGGCAGTGAGATTCTCGCCCTTGAGCGGATCACCTTCGCCGGTCTGACGCTCGATCCCGCACTGGCACGGGGAGAGTGGCGTGAGCTGACGGAGGATGAGGTGGCACTCCTGATGAAGCATGCCTGACCCGCCTTATAAATGAGCATCTAATAATATATACAATTAATATATAATATATTCCAATAACAGCAGCGGGATGGGAAGCAGGATGAATCCGGTCCCGCATGAACGAAAGGCATAACATATGAACATACTCGAAACCCTTTCCGGGGAGCTGAACATCCCGCTGGACAAACTGACGGCGACGGTGGCTCTGCTGGACGAAGGCAATACCGTTCCCTTTGTGGCGCGCTACCGGAAGGAAGTCACCGGCGGACTGGACGACACCGTACTGCGAAACCTCCTCGACCGGCTGACCGCACTCCGCAGTCTCGAAAAACGCAAAGACGAAGTCAAATCCCTCATCGAAGCGCAGGGGAACCTGACGGCGGAAATTGCCGCTGCCGTGGATGCCGCGCTCACAGTCACCGAAGTCGACGACATCTACCGCCCGTTCCGACCGAAGCGCAGAACACGTGCATCCGTGGCAAGAGAACGCGGACTGGCACCGCTGGCGGCTCTTCTCACGTCCCAGGAGAAGTCGTACGCGCCGTCAATCGAAAAACAGGCTGAGGTATATATTAATGAAGAAAACGGCGTGAAAACCGCGGAGGACGCTTTGCAGGGCGCCATGGATATCATCGCCGAAGAGATTTCCGACAACGCCGACTACCGGAAGGAAATCCGCGAACTGACCCGGAAGAAGGGCACGGTCACGACGAAGAAAGTCGCAGACAATCCCACCTTCGAGCAGTACTACGAATACAGCGAATCCGCCGCAAAGATCCCGCCGCACCGCGTTCTCGCCGTCAACCGCGGGGAAAAGGAGGAGGCTCTCGCAGTTTCCGTCTGTGTGGAAAAGGATCTGATCGTCGCATACCTCATGGGCGAAGTCATAAAGAACCGGAAATCTCCCGCCGTACCGTATCTGACCGCCGCCGTTGAGGACAGCTACACCCGTCTGATCGCGCCGTCCGTGGAGCGGGAGATCCGGAATGAGCTGACCGACGGTGCGCAGGAGAGTGCGATCGGGCTGTTTGCCGTGAATCTCAGAAATCTCCTCATGCAGTCGCCGCTCAAGGGCAAAACCGTCCTCGGATATGACCCCGGCTACCGCACCGGATGCAAGCTTGCCGTCGTGACGAAAACGGGTGCCGTCGCGGATACCGCCGTGATCTATCCCACCAAGCCGCGCGAACAGATTGCAGAGTCGAAAAAGGTCGTGAAACGCCTGATCGAGCGGTACGGCGTGGATGTTGTCGCCATCGGAAACGGCACGGCATCCGGCGAGAGCGAAATGTTCATCGCGGAAACGCTCGCTGAAATGGGCGGAAAAACGAAGTACATCATTGTCTCCGAAGCGGGAGCGTCCGTGTATTCCGCGTCCGAGCTGGGAGCCGAGGAATTCCCGGATTTCGACGTGACCGAGAGAAGCGCGGTTTCGATTGCAAGACGCCTTCAGGACCCGCTCGCGGAGCTTGTGAAGATCGATCCGAAGTCCATCGGCGTCGGTCAGTACCAGCACGACATGAAGCCTGCGCGCCTTGACGAAGCTCTCACGGGCGTGGTCGAAGCGTGCGTGAACTCCGTCGGCGTGGATGTGAATACGGCGTCATACTCGCTCCTGTCCTACATCGCGGGCATCAACATGACCTCGGCGAAGAATATCGTCAAATACCGCGAGGCAAACGGCGAATTCCGCTCGAGAAAAGAAATCCTCAAGGTGCCGCGGTTCGGTGCAAAGGCATTCGAGCAGGCGGCGGGCTTTCTGCGGATTCCCGGCGGAGACGAGATTTTCGACAACACCGGGGTGCATCCTGAATCCTACGGTGCGGCGAAACTGCTGCTTGAGAAATTCGGCAGAACGAAGGAAGACGCGCGCGGCGGAATTTCCCTGCGGTCCGAGGCGAAGGCGTACGGCATGAAAAAGCTCGCCGGTGAGATCGGTGTGGGTGAAATGACGCTCGAGGATATCCTCGCGGAGCTGGAAAAGCCCGGACGCGACATCCGTGATACCCTTCCGCCGCCGGTGCTCCGTGACCGTGTGCTGACGCTGGAGGATCTCACCGAGGGCATGGTGCTCACCGGAACCGTCCGGAACGTCATCGACTTCGGTGCGTTTGTTGACATCGGCGTGCATCAGGACGGTCTGGTCCACATTTCCGAGATCGCCGACCGCTTTATCAAACATCCTTCCGAGGTCCTTTCCGTCGGTGATATCGTGCGCGTGCAGGTCAAATCCGTGGATGTAAAGAAAAAACGGATCGGTCTGACG
>JAFUQY010000151.1 GCA_017472105.1 Clostridia bacterium
CGGAACGATGACGACAATCATGATGGCAGTCGTGGCGACGGTGAAAATGATCGTGTTGAGGAAGTACTGCCCGAGATCGACCGTCGTGAACGCGTCAATGTAGTTCTGCAAAGTCGGGGACAGGGTGAAGAATTTCGGGATGTACTCAGCGTTGTACGAGCCGTAGCTCTTCACGGAGGTCAGCACCATCCAGTAGAACGGGAAGATCACCATCAGCGCCCACAGTCCGAGCAGGATGTAGACGATGGTATTTTTCACATTGTTCTTCACTTTCGCGGATTTCTCGATTTTTTCGTAATCGGTATTCATGTGCGTGCCTCCTTTCTTAAATTTCTGCCGCACTTCGGAGAATTTCACGCCAGTGGAATTCTCGGGAGCGGGATATGCAAAGTAAAAATTTCATATGTATGTCCCTCCCGCTCAGTAATGAACATGCTTTTTCGAGATCAGCAGGTTGATGACCGTAATCGTCAGCACGATCGCGAAGAGGATGATTGCCGCAGCCGATGCAAACGACGGATATCCGCCGCTGTCGCCGTAGAGCATGTCGTAAACGTACCCGACGATGGTGTTCATGCCGGCGGCGTTGAGATTCGTGCCGAACAGGGCAACCGCGTCGGAATATGCCTTGAATGCGCCGATGAAGCCGGTGATGACGAGGTAGAACAGCATCGGAGAGATCATCGGCAGGGTAATTTTCGTGAAGATGCGCCACTTCGGAGTACCGTCAATCTTGGCGGCGTTGTAGTAATCCTGATTCACGGACGCAAGGGAGCTGGTAAGAATCAGAATCTTGAACGGCATGACGACCCAGATCGTATAGAAGCAGAGCACGAACATCTTCGCCCAGTACGGCCCGTCAATGAAGTCCACGGACTGTCCGCCGACGAGGTTGATGAGCAGATTCACAAGCCCGTCCGAATACGCCGTCGGCTTGAAGAGAATCATGAACACCAGACCCACAGCAAGGGTATTGGTGACATACGGCAGGAAATACACGGTCTGGAACAGATTTTTCAGCTTCTGAATGGACGAGAGTCCCACGGAAATGAGCAGTGCAATCCCCGTCGAGAGCGGAACGGTGATGATGACGAGGATGAAGGTGTTCTTCACTGCCTGCAAAAAGTAGGGATCGTGCAGGACGTATTCGTAGTTGTACATCCCGACGCCTGAGTAGGTCTGGGACGCGGAGTTGTAGCCTTCCTCAAAGGAATAGATGAACACGTCGATGAGTGGATATACCATGAACACGGCGAGGAACAGAACCGCCGGAAGCAGGTACAGCCACGCTTTGGCATTTCGGTTTTCCATGGTTCCTCCTTATTTCACGTCAAAGAGAATCCGCGCGCCGGTGGTTTTATCAAACAGATAGGTCTTCGCCGGCTTGAGGGAGAATTTCACCGTCCCCGAGGCAAGATCGACCTTGTTTTCCGCGCTGATAATGGAGCGGTTGACGGGATTCAGGGATTTTTCATGCGAGGAGACGATGCTGATATCGCGGCCCATGACTTCGACATTGTGAAGTTTGCACGTGAACGGGCCGTTTTCGTCCAGGATGTAGCCTTCGGGACGCACGCCGACGGAAACCTCACCGTCCGGAGCCGTCACGTCAAGAACGCGCTCGCCAGCGATGTACAGGCCGCCGTTTTTCACTTCCCCGTCGTAGATCGAGATGGGAGGTGTGCCGAGGAACTGCGCGACAAACTGGTTCACGGGCTCGTCGTAGACCTCCTGCGGCTTGCCGATCTGCTGAACCACGCCGTCCTTCATGACAACGATCCGGTCGGAGATGGACATCGCTTCGTCCTGGTCGTGGGTGACGAATACGGTCGTGATGCCGGTTTCCCGCTGGATGCGCTTGATTTCCTCACGGGTCTGGAGTCTCAGTCTCGCGTCAAGGTTCGAGAGCGGCTCGTCAAGCAGAAGCACCCGCGGCATTTTCACAAGCGCACGTGCAATCGCAACTCTCTGCTGCTGACCGCCGGAGAGCTCGGACGGTTTTCTGTCCATCAACTGATCGATCTGCACGAGCTTTGCGATCTCGAGTGCCTTCGCGTTCATCGCGTCCTTCGTCATCTTCTCCTTGCCCCGCAGATTCTCGAGCGGGAAGACAATGTTCTGCCGTACGGTGAGATGCGGATACAGCGCGTAATTCTGGAACACCAGTCCCACACCGCGGTTTTCCGGAGGCAGTCCGGTCACGTCGTCCTCTCCGAAGAAGATTTTGCCGGACGTGGGCTTGAGCAGTCCGCTGATGAGGTTGAGCGTAGTGCTCTTGCCGCATCCGGAGGGACCGAGAAGCCCGATCAGCTCGCCGTCCGGGATGGTGAAATCGAAATTGTCCACCGCAATCACGTCGGTTTTGATTTTCTTGTTCCGGTTGGGGAATTTTTTCGTCAGATTCTGTAATACAACCTTCATGGTTCAACATCCTCTTGTTGTATGAATTGGTTTTCTTCATTATATCATAAGTTCCGGCGATGTTCAAGATTCTGCCATAATTTCCGTAAAAAACACAGAAACCGGACTCCCACTCTGTAAGCGAAAGTCCGGCTCTGATCTTATGCGTCATGCATTCTGAATCGTACATTTTCTGACAAGTTCCGCGTACCGTGCATTTCCCTTCAGCGGCTCGAACGCTTCCTGCGTCAGGTGGCTGACAAACAGCTCGCGCTCGGTTTCGGTGTAGGTTTTCGCGCAGTCGCCGGGGGTATGGGTCAGCACATTCTGGAACAGGCTGGTGTAGTGCTGCCCGGTCGGTTCCAGATTTTCGGAATACCTAAGAATCTCATACGCCTTTTCCAGTGCATCCGCGGCAAGGTCGTATTCGCCGGCTTCGGTATAGCATCCCGCCAGTGTGATCCAGAGTCCGCGCACCGTGCCGCTGTAAAAGAGGTAGTTCCCGTCGTAGAAGAGGGTGTCCCACAGCTTCAGCGCAGTCTTCACGGCGAAAATCTTCTCTTCCACGCTGTCGTACGCGAGATCCCGCGCAATGATGTCGGCGGCGGTGTGAATCGAGATGGTGAGCAGCTCCTGATTGATCTTTCGGTACTCCGCGGAATTTCTGTCATATACGCACCGGAGCAGGAACTGACGCGATGTGTGAATATCCTGCGCGGATTCTGCCATTGCGGCTGCCTTTTCGCAATCATAGCACCGGCTGCCTTCGATGGAATAGATGTACACCATAATCTGCCGCGCAATTCCCGTGAGTTCGCCGTCCGTGCAGTCATCGAGAATCCGCTGACCGAGAAGGAGCGCTTCTTCGAACAGATCGTCGCGGTCCTTTCCCTCTTCCGGCAGAAGCACAGCGTTTCCGGTATAGAACAGCGCGCACATCAGACGGCTCAGGCATTCGTAACTTCTCGGATACTTCGCCGCCGCACATCTCCATAAAGCGAGGTCTTCTCTCACCCGTCCGTTTTTCATCAGTTCCGCCGACTGAGCCATGTACTGCTTTACGTCATCCTGTTCCGCCTGTGCCGTGTAGCCGAAGAGGACATCCGGGGACACGCCGAAAAAGTTTGAAAGCGGCACGATGAGGGAGATATCCGGCAGTCCGGCGTTGTTTTCCCACTTGGAAATCGCCTGATACGTGATGCCGAGGTACTCCGCGAGCTTTTCCTGCGTCACACCCTCGCGCATTCTGAGTTTTCTGATATTTTCACCGATTGTCATGGTTCTGTTCTCCTTTTGGATCAAAATTTCAGAATCCGTCTCCGCCGCGGTCGGTGAACTGTTCTGTGTCTTTATTATATCACGTTTCCGGCGAAAAACAATAACCGCTTTGTCAGGGTATCTCTCAACTTAAAGTTGTACCGTGCCACTGTGCGTTTTATCCGAACCCCAGACATTTTTGCGGAAACTGCACAAAAATTGCTTGACACGGGCGGGATATCATGTTAAAATACCGATAAGATAACACAATTCATTTCCACGGAGGTATTCCCATGAACGAAGCATCCCGTCTCGGCTACATCATCGTGACCGATTACCTGAGTGCCGACGGAACAGCGGACGTATCCGATGCGATTCAGAAGATCATTGATGAGAACCCGAACCGCACGATTTACTTCCCGGACGGCACCTATCTGCTCTCCAAACCCATCTGCACACCTGCGCATCCGAAAAAAAGCGTGGATCTGAGGCTCTCCAACTACGCCGTTCTCAAGGCAGCAGACACCTGGGACAGCGAAGAAGCCATGGTGCGTCTCGGTGCGATTCATCCCGCGAACGATATCTACACCATCGGCTCCAACTACGCCCTCACCGGCGGCATCATCGACGGCAGCGGCATCGCGAAGGGCATCTCCATCGACGGCGGCCGTGAAACCAAGGTGCGCGATGTTTCCGTCAAGCACGTGAAGATCGGTCTGCACATCAAGCACGGCGCGAATTCCGGCTCCTCCGACTGCGACATCATGGACGTCAACATCATCGGCAACGGTGCGGTGGATTCCATCGGCGTCCTCCTCGAAGGCTACGACAACACCCTCACCAACATGAGAATCGCACGGGTACAGGTCGGCGTGATGCTCAAGTCCGCGGGCAACTCCATGCGCAACCTCCATCCGCTCTACACCTGCTCCTACGAAGATTACGGGAACAGCGTCGGCTTCTGGGATCTCGCGGGCAACAACTGGTACAACTTCTGTTACAGCGACCACTTCGGCATCGGTTTCCGCACATCCCCCAACTCCCGCAACATTTACGACAGCTGCTTCACAATGTGGTACGCGGCTCGCGGCGGTCTTCACACAGCATTCCGCGCTGACGGCAAATTCAACTCCGTCATGACGAACTTCAACATCGGATTCCACCGCGACAACAAGGAAAACGTCGTTCTCTCCGTCGGGGAAGAAGGCGGTCACGGCGTCATGGAACGTCTTGCAGTGAACCAGAATCTCACATCGGACGACGAATACAAGAAATACATGATCGGCACGTTCTATTGATACAGGCAAATCAGACAGGAGCATCCCGCCTTTTTCCGGTGAGAATGCTCCTGTTTTGTTTATTCCGATGCAAAAATCGCTCTGAAATCCTCTCTTTCACGGAGCGGACGGAAAAGCTCATGTTCGGCGAAATTCCTGACGTCCCCGGTCATGCTCCAGTCTTCCTTCCGGTTTTCGCTGTGGTCTTCCGTATATCCGGCAAGCACCGGTGTCGTATAGTGCTCCGCGCCGTCCGCGTCCATGCGGTCAAAATCCACAGCGTGCTTCATTGCCAGAGCAAGCGCCTGCACCGCCGCATCGTGATCTCCCGCACGCATCGCCAGTTTCGCACGTTCTTCGCTGAGGATGCTCAAAGAAATATCAAAATGCTGGTAATTCCCGTCCGTAATCACGGCTTTGATGACCGATTCCTCCACGTCAATCACCGCGGCATCTTCTTCCGGGGTTTCGTAACAATACCGCAGCTGTGTGAGCGCACCGCACAGCTTTATCAGGGATTTCCGGATGATCTTCTTGCACTGAAGCTCCCGTTCCTTTCCGCGAAGACACTGAACAAGCATCGCATCCCGGTTCGTCTCCGGTTCTTCCGGGTACATCATGGCGTATTTTTTCGCCTCGTCATACCGGTGCGTGCATTCGTACGCATACACCAGACCGCTTATGGCATCGTTGCGGAGCTCCGGATCATCGCAGTTTTCCAGAACCATTTCGTAGTGCCGGATACAGCTCGCGATCAGCTCCTTTTCGGTGTCCGTGCCCATGTATTTCACGCTGTACCCGACGTACCATTCGTTGCTCGCCAGCCAGCAGAGATACCGGCAGTCCCCCGGGTATTCCGCCACAGCCTGCCGCGCAATCTCAAGATCTTCCTCGTGATCCTTTTTCCAGTACTGAAAATACTCCGCGTCAAAATAGGCTTTTCGTTCATCCTCCCCGGCGGGCTTCATCCCGAGCAGCTCATCCGCGGATACCCGGAGCACCCTCGCCAGCGGGACAATCATCGCAAAATCGGGAAGCGTGGTGCCGCACTCCCATTTTGACACGGACTGATACGTGACGCCGAGGAAATCCGCCAGCTTCTCCTGCGTCAGATCGTTCTTTTTCCGCAGTTCACGGATTCTACGACCAATGTTGTTCATTGTGATACCTCTTTTTCAAGTGTTAAGCCGGGCCCTGCTTACGGATACAGTATATCACAAGTTTCGGTTTTGCACAATAACGCCTTTTCTGAGCACAGCTCGCCTGACACGCGAGAAATGCATTTTCCGCAGTTTCACCAAGATTTGCGCGTGAATCCGGCGGATTTTTCCCCGAATTTTTCGTCCGCGCCCGATTGACAAAATCCCGTTTTTCCTGTATAATGTTGTCATCAAAGAAGAATATCAACCGCGCTGCAATACTGACGGATTTTGCGGATCACCGCAGGGGAATGCAGTGCGTATCGGGTCCATCCCGCGCCGACCGTCTGGGCAATTCAGTTTTATAGAGCTGATTTGCCTTTTTTTAGTCCATCGGCAGGTCAGGTAATGGAGGTAACATACATGGAACACAAGAACTGGAACGGATTCCGCCCCGGAGTCTGGCAGAACGAAATCAACGTACGCGACTTTATTCAGCAGAACTATACCGAATACACCGGTGACAGCGGTTTTCTCGCAGAAGCTACGCAGAGAACGAAGAACCTGATGAAGAAGCTGGAGGCACTGTTCGCCCTCGAGCGTCAGTTCGGCGGCGTGCTCGACATTGACACAGCAACCGTCTCTTCCCTCACCGCGTACTCTCCCGGATACATCGACAAGGACAACGAAATCATCGTCGGCATGCAGACCAACCGTCCTCTCAAGCGCGGCGTCAATCCCTTCGGCGGCATGAGAATGGTACGTCAGGCATGTGAAGCATACGGCTACAAGCTCAGCCCGAAGGTCGAGGAAGAATTCCGCTACCGCACCACGCACAACGACGGCGTTTACCGCTCCTACACCGACGAAATGCGTGCCGCAAGAAAATCCCACGTCATCACCGGTCTGCCGGATGCCTACGGACGCGGACGCATCATCGGCGACTACAGACGGGTTGCCCTCTACGGCGTGGACAGGCTGATCGAAGAAAAGACCAAGGACAAAAAGGCTCTGGGCGACTTCCTGCTGGATTCTCCCCAGATCCGCCTGAACGAAGAGCTGTATCAGCAGATCTCCTTCCTCAAGTACATGAAGGAAATGGCTGCCATGTACGGCTTCGATATCAGCGAACCGGCATCCAATGCGAGAGAAGCCATCCAGTGGACTTACTTCGCCTACCTCGGTGCCATCAAGGAACAGAACGGTGCGGCAATGTCCCTCGGACGCGTGTCCACCTTCTTCGATATCTACATCGAACGCGATATCGCAAACGGAACCCTCACCGAAGAAGGCGCACAGGAACTCATGGACGACTTTGTCATGAAGCTCCGCATTGCCCGTCACCTGAGAACCCCCGAATACAACGAGCTCTTCGGCGGCGACCCCATGTGGATTACCGAAGCGGTGGGCGGCATGGGTGAGGACGGACGTACCCTCGTCACCAAAAACAGCTACCGTGTCCTCAATACCCTCTACACCCTCGGCTCCTCTCCCGAACCGAACCTCAC
>JAFUQY010000152.1 GCA_017472105.1 Clostridia bacterium
AGGACACCCACACCATTCCCTATGACTGCGGCTGCAGCATGAACTGGAACAACATCACGCAGGCACTCGGCGAGATCGACTATCAGGGCGACTTCACCTACGAGGCGGACAATTTCCTCGCGCGGTTTGACGCCTCCAATATCGAAATCGGCGTGAATCACATGGTTGCCGTCGCACGTATGCTCATGGAAAAGATCGACGCGGCACGTCCTCAGAAATAAACCCGCATAAATAACAGAACACCGTCCGATGGAATTCATCCGTCAGGCGGTGTTTTTTGCGGTTTCAGAATTCGATGTCAATCCAGACCGGGAAGTGGTCGGAGAGCGGCAGGTAGGAGTCGGCGATGTAACGGTCAAAGCGTTTCACGAATCCGTCCGGGATATTGCGCACCATGATGTGGTCGATGGAATTTTTGAATCCCTTCGGGGTGTACGGCGAGAATCCGTTGTCACCGCAGGGATGCCATCCGTTGGTCTCTTCCGCGTAGTCGGCGGCGATGTCGTGCGCGTGGAGGAATCCGGCATCGAAGGCATACCGCACAGCCTGCGAATCATAATCCGCATTGAAGTCACCGACGATGACTGCCGGGCAGTTGTATTTCGCCTGGAATTCTCCGATTTTCGCGATCACCAGTCCGATCTGATATGCCCGCGCTTCATCGGAGCCGTACTGATAATGACCGGAGTTCGGATTGGAGCTCTTCCACCACAGATGCGTGGAGGTAAAGAGGAGCAGCTTGCCGTCGTCCTTTGTTCGGAATACGGCGATCGTGAAGGATTTCGTGCGGCCGTTGTTGAAGCATCCTTCAAATCCGGGGCATTCGTCCGGGTAGAGCGCGTGATACGAATCCACCAGCTCCAGCTTGTCCGTGCGGTAGAGAACCGGCGTGTCGCGTCCCCAGAGAAGGGCGTACGGGAGCTCACGCTTTTGCAGATTTCCCATCAGCTCGTCGATCATCAGGGGCGACACCTCCTGCATACCCACGACGTCCGGGGCGGTAATGCCGTAAACTTCAGCGAATCCGGCTTCCCGTGCGGCGGCGGAACAGTCCATGCCCATCTCGATCCACTTCGGACGATTGGAGTCCACCTTCCATTGGTTGTTGCTCATCAGTCTCAGCTTGCTCATGATGCACCTCCTGTGCGTTTTTTTCAGTATAGCACATTTTTTCCGGTTTTGCAACGCTGAGTTTTTATTGATGGCAGAATCTTCCGGAAGAAATTTTAACAAAACGCAAACAAAACCGAATCAAAACAGCAACGCCGCGGCAGTATAATGGGTGAAAAACAACAGAAAGAGCAGGCTTATGGACGAAAAAGAATTCTGGCGTGCGGTGCGGGACGTCGTCCGGTCCGAGGAATACCGGAAAATGCGGAGCTACCGGCATCACATCAAGGGCAGTGTGTACGATCACTCCATCAAGACCGCGTGGCTGTGCTGGCAGCATCACCGCAGGTTCGGGACAAAGATCGACCTCGATTCCTTCGTGAGAGGGGCGCTCCTGCACGACTACTACCTCTACGACTGGCACGATTTTCCGCACCGCCGCCACCGACTGAGCCACGGCTTCACGCATCCCGCACGTGCGCTGCAAAATGCGTCTGAGAAATATCCGGACCTGACGCCGATGGAGCGGGACATGATTCTGCGGCACATGTTTCCCCTGACTCCGATTCCGCCGAGGACAAAAGCGGGCTGGCTCCTGTGCTTCTACGACAAAATTGCCGCTGTCAGCGATTATTTCGGCGAAAATCACTGGAAAACACCGCCGAAACGGAAGAAAATCCGCATTACACGCCGGCGGGCGCACTAATCTTCATATCTTTCCGTGTTCCACAGCTCACGTCTGCCGGCAGTTTTCCGCAGGGCATCGAAGTGAGCTTTTTCGTCGTCCCCGGCGTTCGGGTAAATCAGAAGCGAGAGGATGCATTCCGCGCTATCAAGCAGTTCCGTGAAGTAGGCGTGTATGCCTTCATTCTGCGTCTCACCCGGCATGGCGTGATAAATCAGCGCGGGACGTGTCTGGCAGATCTCCGGCATGCCGTCCGCGAGTTCACGGATCCGCTCGAATCTGCCCATGCCGCGGTAGAGATAGCACAGCATCTGCGTGGTCTGATTCCGCAGTTTCGGATCCGTGCAGTGTGCGGCGATGGTTTCCTCATGTTCAACCGTGCGGTTCAGGTAGTCAAGCTCCGTGAATTCCGGATATGCCGCGCCCATGCTGTACGTCTCCGCCAGTGCCGCCATCAGCCGGAACGATCGCGGGTGCTTTTCCAGTGCCGTTTCAAGCAGTCTGACGCGGCGGCGGTATTCGTCGTGATCCTGAGACGAGAGCTGTGCGGCGTCCCGGAGAATTCCGTCGATCTCCCGCTCTGTGAAACAGCCGTTGTCCGTCAGAAGAGTGTCGCATGTGACGTGCAGGGCATCCGCAAGACGCGCAATGACCGTCACATCCGGGAGGGATTCGTTCCGCTCCCACTTGGAGACCGCCTGATAGGACACCGCAACCTCAGCCGCCAGTTTTTCCTGCGTCAGTTCGTTTTTCAGCCGGTAATGCCGGATTTTTTCACCGATTGTCATGCTGTAATCCTCCTTGATTGGTGTGAATACAGTATAGCACAAAAATTCCGGCAGGGCAATAACGCCGTCGGACAGGGATTTTTCCACCATGGGTTGAGTCAAATCGGATCCGGCTTCTTGACGCGCGCGCGAACGCATGATATAATGTAGAAAAACTAAGATGCGGAAAACAACGGAGGCATGCGATGGCAAAGGTAATTCTGATCTGCGGAAAAATTTGCAGCGGCAAGACGACATACGCCCATCTCCTGCGTCAGCGGTACGGCGGGGCTCTTTTGTCCGTGGATGAAATCATGCTGGCAATGTTCGGTCAGCACTGCGGAGAACGGCACGACGAATACGCCGCGAACACACAGCGGTATCTTTTCGCGAAATCCGCCGAGCTGGCTGAAACCGGAATCGACGTGATCCTCGACTGGGGATTCTGGACGAAGGCAGGGAGGGATGCGGCACGTGCGTTTTACCGGGAGCGGGACATTCCCTGCGAATTCCACGCGATCGATATCCCGGATGAAGTATGGCACGAACGGCTGAAAAAACGGAACGCTGAGGTTCGGCTCGATCCGACGCTTGCATACTACGTGGACGAAAACCTCGCCGCCAAGTTCGGGAGCCGGTTCGAGATGCCGGACGACAGTGAGATCGACGTCTGGGTGCGCGGATAACCGAATACCGGAGAGCTCCTCGGGATGCACAGTCCCGGGCGGGCTTTTTTTCTGTTTTCTGGATGTTATGCTGAATTTGCATTTTACCTATTGACATGGTAGGTAAAACATGCTATAATACAGATACCAACCAAGATGGTGGGTAAATCAAGAAACACCGGAGAGGAGAATCACATGATCTATCTCGACAACGCGGCAACCACAAAAATGAGCAGACGCGCCATTGACGCTATGCTTCCTTATATGAACGAAATTTACGGAAATCCCTCCAGTCTGCATACCGCCGGTCAGCTGGCGAAAGAAGCACTGGAAAATGCACGTGCACGGATCGCGAAGGTACTCGGATGCGACGCACGGGAGATCACCTTCACCTCCGGCGGCAGTGAGGCGGACAATCAGGCAATTGTTTCCGCGGCACGTCTGGGCGAAAAGAAGGGAAAGCGGCACATCATCTCCACGGCATTCGAGCATCACGCCGTACTCCACACACTGGACAAGCTGGCGAAGGAGGGCTTTGAAATCACCCTGCTGGATGTGCATGAAAACGGTCTGGTCACACCGGACGAAGTCGCAGACGCCATCCGTGAGGACACCGCACTTGTGACCGTGATGTACGCCAACAACGAAATCGGCACAATTCAGCCCATCGCGGAAATCGGAAAAATCTGCCGTGAGCGGGGCGTACTCTTCCACACCGACGCGGTTCAGGCAGCCGGACACCTTGCCATCGACGTAAAAGCGCAGAATATCGACATGCTGTCCCTGTCCGCACACAAATTCCACGGTCCCAAGGGCGTCGGCGTGCTGTATGCGAAAAAGGGAATCCGGCTGACCAACGTCATCGAAGGCGGCGCACAGGAGAGAGGGAAGCGCGGCGGCACCGAAAACATCCCCGGAATCATGGGAGCGGCGGCGGCACTCGAAGAAGCAGCGGAGCATCTTGACGAAAACGCAGCGAAAATGACCGCACTCCGCGACCGCCTGATCGAAGGACTCAGCGAAATCCCGCATTCCATCCTCAACGGTGACCGGGTATCGAGACTGCCGAACAATGTCAGCTTCTGCTTTGAAGGAATCGAGGGCGAATCGCTCCTGCTTCTCCTTGACGACAAAGGCATCAGCGCGTCGTCCGGGTCCGCGTGCACATCCGGTTCGCTCGATCCGAGCCACGTGCTTCTCGCAATCGGCAGAGTGCATGAAATCGCCCACGGCTCGCTCCGGCTGACGCTGTCGGATGAAACCACCGTTGACGAAATCGAAGAAACCATCACCTCCGTGAAGGACGTCGTCGCGTATCTGAGAAGCATCTCTCCCGTATGGCGCGACCTGACGGAAGGAAAACAGGAATTCGTGATCCGCTGAGACGGCACGGATGACGGAAAAATCATATAATTACAGAACAGGAGAAAAATTATGGCATTATACAGCGAAAAGGTAATGGATCATTTCCGCAATCCCCGCAACGTGGGTGTGATTGAGAACGCGGACGGCGTCGGTCAGGTCGGCAACGCAAAATGCGGCGATATCATGAAAATCTATCTGAAAATCGAAAACGACATCATCGAGGACGTGAAGTTTGAAACCTTCGGATGCGGCAGTGCGATTGCGTCCAGCTCCATGGCGACCGAGCTCATCAAGGGCAAACCCGTCTCCGATGCAATGGAGCTGACCAACAAAGCCGTTGCCGAGGCCCTGGACGGACTGCCGGCGCACAAGCTGCACTGCTCCGTTCTCGCGGAAGAGGCAATCCGCAAGGCGCTCAAGGACTACTTCGACAGAAACGGCATTCCCTATGATCCCGCACTCTTCCCGGATGAGGAGGACGAAGAGGAAGCGTACGACGAGGATTGATTTATTCTCTGGTTTGTGCTATACTGGCAGCATCCTGATTCTATATCTCAATACAGTACGGAGGTTGATCGGATGAAAGGGATTAGGAGCTGTCTGCTGATAATTTTTATAGCGGCATTTATTAACGCCTGTGCTCTGCGTGAAGTACAGGATACAGGATCTGCATCTGCCAATCAGCTGTTTCTGAGTGAAAGTATAGCAGAATCCGCTGACACGCTCGAAGATGACCACACCAATACAGCTGCGGTCGTTGAACCGGATCCGTCACAGACAGAATCCATTCATGGAATTGAAATCGTTGAATATGTAAATCCATACAGAGTTTCGGAGTATTATGATCTTACAGAGGATCAGCAGGCTGCATTTTCACTACTCTGTGAGGCATTGAATGATATTATAAAAAACGGTCCTGTTCCCAATAAGAGTTATTCACTGCCTGAAGGTATCACGTGGTTTGACTACAAATTGGCGTTGAACTTATTGAAAGCTAACTATCCAGTAATGGAGAACTTTATATCAAATATCATCTATGAGGACAGGATTGATGAAGTCAGCGGCATCAAGTATTGTGAAGGTTTTTATCTTTACGGATATGATGTGGAGTTTCTGGAGCATGAATATTTGAGATTCTGTGAGATAAGCCGTAAAGCCGATGAAATACTGGCAGCACTTGTACACGACGGGACGGAATATGGAAAAGCATACTCAATTGCCAAGTGGATGGTAGATCATATAACCTACCCTGATGATTATAGGGAAAGAGTTGAAGATTACCTCAGTACGGCGTACACTGCACTTACTTCGAATGAAGCTATTTGCGGCGGTTATGCCCGGACGTTTGATTTTCTGTGCAAGAAGGCTGGTTTGGAAACCATATATCTGGATGGTCTGGATCATGTATGGAATATGATTCGGATTGATGAAAAATGGTATCATATTGATGTTACGTGGATGGACAGCGAAGACGATATTTTAAAATATTTTATGATGACGGACAGTATTTGTGATGCAACCGGGCACAAAGAATGGTCATATTATTGGGATCAGGAGAATAATATATCAATTTCACCAATTGCGGATTCTGATGATCTGTATCATTTATCCGATGAATGACCGCAGTCAGAGCAGAATGAGCAGATGATCCTGTAAACAGATCTTATAAACGAGGTAAACAGTAATGCTGATTTCCACCAAAGGACGGTATGCACTGCGGGTTCTGCTGGATCTTGCCGAGCACCGTGACGCCGGAACCTACACTCCGATGAAGGAGGTTGCACAGCGTCAGGAGCTTTCCCTGAAATACATCGAGCGGATCATGCCGGTGCTGGTGAAGAACGACTACGTCCGCGGCGTTCACGGAAAGGGCGGCGGCTACCGTCTCTCGCGTGAGCCGCAGGATTACCGGGTCGGCGACATTCTCCGGCTGACCGAAGGGGATCTGGCTCCGGTATCGTGCCTCGAGTGCACCGACAGCGGATGTGAACGCGGAGAGTCCTGCAAAACCAGACCCATGTGGACAGATTTCCACCGTGCCGTGAATGAATATTTCGATAAAATCACGCTGGCGGATCTTCTGAACGGCGAGCTGCCTTTCTGATTTCTGACGTCATATTGTGAGAATCTCATGTATAAATTCACAAAAAAATGTGATAATCCGCATAAAAACATTCGTCCAAATATTGACAACACTGCAAAAAAGATGTATACTGTATGCGTACAAATCCAGTACACATCCTGTTTCAGAGGTAATGACCATGAAATTCACAAAAGTTCTCTCTTTCGTTCTTGCAGCTGTTA
This sequence comes from Clostridia bacterium, assembly GCA_017472105.1. The sequence goes on from JAFUQY010000152.1 coordinate 6,897, forward strand.
TGACGCTCGGTCTGTTCGCAGGCTGCGGTGCGGTCAATTATGCGGAAAA
>JAFUQY010000153.1 GCA_017472105.1 Clostridia bacterium
ATTATTGCTCCGCTGATCGTCCTCTACCTCTTCGGTCAGAGATACATCGTACAGGGTATCGAACGTTCCGGTATCACCGGTTAATCGGTCGATCAAAACCAAACACAGAAGCCATGGCTTTCCCACGAGGGCTGTGGCTTTTTGTTTTGTCCAACTGAAAATTGTGTGATAACGACCGCGGATGCAGGAAAACTCTTGCAAAAGGGCATATCTTGTAGTATAATATAGGCATCCATTTTATAATAGGAATATTATCGTTTCCTGAAAGGACAACTCCATATGAAAAAATTACTCCTCGGCAACGAGAGCGTCGCGCGTGGTCTGTATGAAGCCGGCGTGAAGTTTATCTCCAGCTATCCGGGCACCCCCAGTACGGAAATCACCGAATTTTCCTCCACGTATCCCGAAATGTACAGCGAATGGGCGCCCAATGAAAAGGTTGCGCTCGAAGCGGCTCTCGGTGCGGCAGTCGGCGGCGGTCGTGCATTCTGCGGCATGAAGCACGTCGGTCTGAACGTAGCGGCTGACCCGCTGTTCGTCGCAGGCTATACCGGCATTAACGGCGGCATGGTTATCGGTGTTGCAGACGACCCGGGCATGCATTCCTCCCAGAACGAACAGGACAGCCGTCATTACGCAATCGCGGCAAAGCTGCCCATGGTCGAACCCGCAAACTCCGCGGAATGCAAGGACTACACCAAGCTCGCGTTCGATCTGTCCGAACAGTTTGATACTCCCGTCATTCTCCGTCTCACCACCCGCGTCAGCCACAGCAGATCCCCGGTTGCGCTGGAAGAACGCGTTGAACATGACGTAAAGGAATACGTAAAGGATCCCGCAAAGCACGTTATGATGCCCGCAAATGCGAGAAAGCGTCACTACGTCGTTGAGGATCACCTCGCCGCACTGACTGAATATGCGGAAAACTGCCCGCTCAACACTGTCGAAGACAACGGAAGTGAAATCGGCATCATCACCGCCGGCAACTGCTGGAACTACGCGAAGGAAGCCTTCGGCAAGGGTGCAAACTACCTCAAGCTCGGTCTGCTCAATCCCCTTCCGAAGCAGCTGATCCTCGATTTCGCCGCAAAGTGCGAGACCGTGATCGTTGTGGAAGAACTGGATCCCGTCATCGAAAATCACTGCCGCGCGCTCGGCATCAACGTCGTCGGCAAGAATGTTCTGCCCCTGTGCGACGAATACAGCGAAGAACTTCTCCGCGAAAAGCTCCTCGGCATCGAAGCGGATTACGCTCAGCTCGGCGATCCCATTCCGCCCCGTCCGCCGGTACTCTGCCCCGGATGTCCTCACCGCGGCGTATTCTACACGCTCTCCAAGCTCAAGATCCGCGTTTCCGGTGACATCGGATGCTACACCCTCGGCGCAGTTGCTCCCTTGAACGCAATCGACAGCGTTTACTGCATGGGCGCGTCCATTTCCTCCCTCCACGGTACCTGCAAGGTCCGCGGCGAGGAAGACAAGTTCGTTTCCGTCATCGGCGACTCCACTTTCATGCACAGCGGTCTGACAGGGCTCGTGAATGTGGTTTACAACGGCGGCAATACCACCACGATGATCCTCGACAACTCCATCACCGGCATGACCGGACATCAGGAGAACCCTCTGACCGGCAAGACCCTCATGGGCAATCCCGCTCCGAATCTCTGCCTCGAAGACATTTGCGCATCCCTCGGCGTCTCCCGCGATCATATCCGCGCCGTTGACCCGAACGATCTCGTCGCTCTCGAAGCTGTCATCAAGGAAGAAACCGCGGCAAACTGCCCGTCCGTGATTATCTGCCGTCGTCCCTGCGCACTGCTCAAGTCCGTGAAGAAGAATCCTCCGATTCAGGTGAATGCGGACAAGTGCGTCGGCTGTAAGGCATGCATGAAGATCGGCTGCCCCTGCATCTCCGTCACCGACAAGAAGGCGAAGATCGACCAGACCATGTGCGTCGGCTGCGGTCTCTGTGAGCAGATGTGCAAGTTCGGTGCGCTGTAATTGAGTCCGGCTGAAGAATATAGTTGAAATTGAATGAACGAAAGGCAGAACAAGACTATGTCTAAGAATATTATGATTGTCGGCGTCGGCGGACAGGGTACCCTCCTTGCTTCCAAGATCCTCGGCAAAGCTGCTATGGATTCCGGTATGGACGTCAAGGTTTCCGAGGTCCACGGTATGTCCCAGCGCGGCGGTTCCGTCGTAACTTACGTGCGCTTCGGTGAAGAAGTGTATTCTCCTGTCATCTGCAAGGGTGACGCGGATGTGATCCTCAGCTTTGAACTCCTCGAAGCCGCAAGATGGCTCCCGCATCTCAGGAACGGCGGCACCATTGTCACTTCCACGCAGCAGATCAACCCCATGCCCGTCATCACCGGCGCGGCGAAGTATCCCGAAGAAATCATCAGCGATATGAAAACCATGGCGATTGATATCCGTCCCTATGACGCACAGGCAATCGCGGAAGAAGCCGGAAATGTCCGCGCATCCAACGTCGCCCTCATCGGACTCGCCGCAGACGTTCTCGGATTTGACGAAACCGTCCTCCGCGAAGCCGTCGCCGCATGCGTTCCCGCAAAGGCACTCGACGTCAACATGAAGGCATTCGACCTCGGACGCGCTAAGGCGAAGGAAGTTAATGCATAATTCATAATGAATCGGCGGATGTGCGGTGTGCTGACGGGATGTTGGGCAGGAATCATTACGCGGTTGACCGCAAGGGATCAACCCTACGTGATTTGTCGGCATCCTCTCCGGCGCGCGTGAGCCCGGATCAGAAACAATTGAAATAACGATATCAATTGATCGCTCCACGGCGCGGGCGAATAGGGTCTCGGAGGTCCCTATGAGCCGTATTAACGAGTTTCTGATTATTTGGTACGCATACTATGGCATCGCACCCTCAGTTACAATTCGCAGATATATCCGTAGACAAGCAAAACAAGCGGTTTAAACTGCACGTAACAATAAAAAAATCCCCCGAAGCTGACAGTATCATATCAACTTATATCCAGTCAGCGCATTGCACCTCGTCAGCATAAAAGTTTTGCGGAGCTTTTTCAAAAGCGACCCTGAGGTGTTCATCTTCGATGAAACCTA
>JAFUQY010000154.1 GCA_017472105.1 Clostridia bacterium
AAGGCGATCAACTGCCCCTGCCTCTCCAAGGAATTCAACAATCCCGCAGGTGTTCCGATCTCCGCAATCGTATTCGGCGGCCGCCGTGCTAAGACCGCTCCCCTGGTTTACCAGTCCACTTCCTGGCAGAACGGTACCTTCGTCGGCTCCATCATGGCTTCCGAAACCACCGCAGCTGCAGCAGGTGCTGTCGGCGTAGTTCGTCGTGACCCCATGGCAATGCGTCCCTTCACCGGCTACGACATGGGTGACTACTTCGCTCACTGGCTCAACATGGGCAAGAAGATTCCCAACGCTCCCAAGATTTTCCACGTTAACTGGTTCCGTACCGACGCTGACGGCAACTTCATCTGGCCCGGATTCGGCGACAACATGAGAGTTCTTCTCTGGATCCTCGCTCGCTGCGAAGGCACCGTTGACGCTGATCTGACCGCTATCGGTTACGTTCCGAAGGCTGAAGACATCAACATCGAAGGTCTCGACCTCACCATCGACACCATCCGCGAACTCCTCTCCGTTGATACCGAAAGCTGGAAGGCTGACGTTGAAAACATCAAGGAATTCTACGCAATGATCGGTGACAGAGTTCCCGCTGAACTTCACGAAGAACTCGCTGCTCTCGAAGCACGTCTCGGTTAATTTCTGACGCAAGTCACACAAATCCGGTTGATTCCGTTCGGTTTCAGCCGGATTTTTTCATAAATTTCTCAAAAAATTCCGAACCGTTTCCGTTTTGACGGCACTTCATGTATGAAAGGAGGCGACGATATGCTGACAATCGACGAAATCGTGCGGGAGTATATGGGAAAGCTGTACTACTTCTCGCTCCGGAAAACCTCATCGACAGCTGATGCCGAGGATCTGACACAGGAAATTCTGACGGAAGTGACCGCGGCTCTCGCAAAAAACAATATCCCTGACAATCTGAACGCGTGGATCTGGAAAATCGCGCACAACCGTTACTCCCGCTGGGCGGACAGAGCTCACCGAGCACGGCAGGATGTATCCTCGGACGAGGTTGAAATCCCCGACAACACTTCCGTGGAGGACGACGTGATTGCGCGTGAGGAGCGTACCCTTCTGCGGCGTGAGCTTGCGCTGATGACGGCGGATTACCGGGAGATTCTGTGTGCGTACTACTTCCGCGACCGCAGTATTTCCGAAATTGCGGCGGATACCGGACTGCCTCCCGGAACCATCAAACGAAAGCTGTACGAATCAAGACAGCAGATCAAGGAGGGCATGAATATGTCAAGAACCTACGGAACGCGCAGTTTCAACCCCGAAAACATCCGATACCATCAGAACTGGGTACCGTCCACCGGTCCCGACGGCCGCAGACTGATTGAACGGCTGATCCCGCAGAACATCCTGCTCGAAGCCTATGACAATCCGTCCTCGCTTGAGGAATTGAGTCTCGCACTCGGGATCACGGTTCCCTATCTCGAGGATGAACTCAAGCCCCTGCTCGAATATGGACTGATGCAGAAGAACGGGAACAAATACCGCACGGGAATCGTGATTCTGTCCAAAATAGCGCAGGACGAACTGTACGATATCGCCAATGCAATTGCGGACAGAATGGCACCCGTCGTGAAGGCGTCCATTGAAGAGCTGCGCGGAAAGCCCTGCGGTTTTCTGAGTCAGCCGTTTGACGACTTCGTTCCGGTGATCGTGGAGAAGCTGTGCTGTGTCGACAGTACCGTACCCGAAGACCCGGCGTGCACCAGCTTTCTCATCAAGCATCACGACGGCAGTGAGTGGGCAATCATGGGGCTGGAGATTACGGACAAGCAGGCACCGTGGCTGGAAGTCTGCGGAAGCGAGCGGTTCCATCAGGTCATCGTGCTCGGAAACCGGAATCCCAATGCGCTCGAGATTGATCCCGCCGATGTACCGGTGATTCCCTCCTGGGATGCGCTGACGGAATATCTCGCCAATTCCCATGCATCGGAGCTGACCGCGCTGTTTGACGAATTCATGCGTCAGCGGAACCGGATTTTACAGGAGGCGATTCCCGAATATCTGCGGAAAACCGCCATGTTCCATGCAAACATCGACTTCCGCAGGCTCGTCATGGACCGACTCATCGCGGACGGCACCATTGTTCTGCATGAGGACATGAACAGAAGCGCCATGGGTGTGTACCGTTTTGCGGAATAAAATAACGAAGGACCGGCTCAATTGCAGTCGGTTCTTTCCTTATGCATCTTGATTCTTCGGGGCATTTATGCTATACTATGGTATCAAGCAAGATTCTGAAAGGTTTATCATGTCCGATTTCAACAAAAACACGCCTGTATTTCTGACGGAATGCAAAAATTACGACGTTCCCGCGCTGACGTCCCTTCTCCGGGATTCGTTTGCGGCACTCGGCATCACGGATTCTCTGATTTCCGGGAAGAAGGTGCTTCTCAAGCCCAATCTCGTGCTGGCGAAAAAGCCGGAGCTTGCGGCAACCACCCATCCCTCATTCATCGAAGCGCTGGTGAATGTCTGCTGTGAACTGGGAGCGGCGTCCGTCACACTCGCGGATTCCCCCGGTGGTCCCTACAACGCGGCGGCTCTGGCTGTGGTTTACAGAACCTGCGGCATGGATTCGATCGCGGACAAGCGCCTGACGCTGAATCAGGATTTCACCTTTGATACCGTGAACTGCTCCGGCGTGAAGCTGAAATCCTTCCATATTATCAATGCCGTCCGGCAGGCAGATGTTGTCATCGACGTGTGCAAGCTAAAAACACATTCCCTCACCGGCATGAGCTGTGCGGTCAAGAACCTCTTCGGCATCATCCCCGGTGTTGAAAAATTCGAAATGCACTCCGGCTATCCCGAGATTCCGGATTTTTCCGAGATGCTCGTCGATCTGGCGGAGTATATGGTGAAAAACAAGACCTTCATCGCGGTGTGCGACGGCGTGCTTTCCATGGAAGGCAACGGTCCGACCCACGGCGTGCCGAAAAAGACCGATCTTCTGCTGGTATCGCGTTCCCCGTTCGCACTGGACGTGACCGCGGAGCACATCATGAAGCTCGACGGCGAGATACTGCATCTGGACTGCGCCGCGCAACGGAATCTGGTGCCGCGTTCGTTCGACGGAATCAGCCTCATCGGTCAGTGGACGAAGGAAAACTGTCCCCGGTTCGATTTCACACCGCCGGACACAAGCGCGGGAAAATTCCTGCGGAATCTGCCGAACTTCATGGGCGGACGTCTGGCGAAGCTGTTTGAAACCAAGCCTGAAATACTGAAGAAAAAATGCATCGGATGCGGGAAATGCGTCTCCTCCTGCCCGATGCACACAATCACCGTGGAGACGCTGAGAAACGGCAAAAAACGCGCGAAAATCCACCGCGGCAAGTGCATCCGGTGCTACTGCTGTCAGGAGCTGTGCCCCATCGGAGCCGTCGGAACAAAGCAGAATTTCCTCATCAAGCTGATCCACTGAGAAGAAAGCGGAGGTGCCTATGATTCTTTCCCTCACCGCATACGCGAAAATCAACCTGTATCTCGACGTCCACGCCAAACGCCCCGACGGATACCACGACCTCGTCAGCGTCATGCAGCAGGTCAGCCTGTCCGACACGGTCAGTGCAGAACGCACGGAGTCCGGCATTACCATCACCTGTACCGATCCCGCAATCCCGACGGATGAACGCAACATCGCCCACAAATGCGCCCGCGCGTTCTTCGATTATTACAGAATCAGCGGCGGCGTGAAGATTGCCATCGAGAAGCACATTCCCGCAGCTGCTGGTCTTGCCGGAGGATCCACGGACGGTGCGGCGGTTCTGACGCTTCTCAACCGTCTTTACGGCACCGGTGCGGACATTGACACGCTCTGCGAAATCGGCGCGAAGGTCGGTGCGGACATTCCCTTCTGCATCCGCGGCGGCACGTGCATCTGCGAAGGCATCGGCGAAATTCTCACACCCCTGACCCTGCCGAAGAAGAATTACCGCATCCTCATCGTCTTCCCCGGGGACGGCGTATCCACCGCAGAGGCGTTCCGCAATCTCGATTCCACACCGGATGATTCCGCCGGTCACTCCATCGACGACGTGCTCGAACCTCTGAAAGCCGGAAAAATTCCCGTGAAGCTGTACAACTCCTTCGAGCGCGCGATTCTTCCCGTCCATCCGACAGCTGCGAAGGTGAAATCCACCCTGCTCGCAAACGGTGCCCTCACCGCGATGATGAGCGGAAGCGGGCCGTCCGTGTTCGGTCTGTTCGACAGTGAAGCCGCACTTGACTCCGCCGCTGACATGCTCCGATCCGCCGGATTTGATGTTTATCCCTGTGAACCCGTATAAAATTCAATTTCCATATATCCATATATCAGAAAGGAAACTCCCATGTCCGATCCCATCATTTACAAAGGCCGCGGTACCCCCGAGATGTACGACGACCTCATGGACTTCATGAACTACGTCTTCGGCTTCAACGGCAACGACTCCGACTTCAAGAAGCTCCTGCCCAAGCTGTACAGACCCGAATGCGATCCGTGCTATAACAACTATGTTGTCACCGAAAACGGCAAGCTCAAGGCAGCCATCGGCGCGTTCGACTCCGTGCTCAAGGTAAGCGAGGAAGAGCTGACCTGCCGCGGCATCGGCAATGTAGCGGTGCATCCCTACTCCCGCTCCAAGGGGTACATGAAGGACTGCATGAAGCTCGCTCTCGACGGCATGATCGCCGACGGCGTTGATTACTCCATTCTCGGCGGCATCCGTCAGCGCTACAACCACTTCGGTTATGAAACCTCCGGCCCCGCTTACCGGGTTGAAATCAGCGCCCGCGACCTGAACTACAATTTCGACCGCAAGGGCATTCCCTTCGTCGAGCTCGATCTGCACACGGTCACTGCCGCTGATACCGAACTGCTCGACAAAATGTACGCGATCCATGCAACCCGTCCTCTGCGCACCGTGCGTTCCCGTGAACAGTTCCTCGACATCTGCAATTCATGGCGTTCTCCCGCATACGCAATCCTCAAGGACGGACAATTCCGCGGCTACTTTGTCGGCGGACTTCAGGAGCTGACCCTCGTGGACGAGAACGACTTCGTTGATGTTGTCCGCAATTACGTCCGTCATCACGGCAAGGTTTCCATGCACTTCGCGGCGTGGGAAACCGATCACATGGAAAAAGCGGCGGCAATCGGCAGCGCTCCTACCATGGATTACTCCGACATGTACAGCATTTTCAACTACAAGAAAGTCGTCTCCGCGTTCCTCAGGTTCAAGGCGTCGTACACCGACCTCGCGGACGGCGAAATTTCCGTTAAGATCAACGGCTTTGCCAAGGAAGAAAAGCTCCTGATCTACGTCGAAAACGGCACGCCTTACGTGGAAGAACACAGCGGCGACTGCGATATCGAGCTCGGTCATCTCGAAGCCGCAACCTTCTTCTTCGGGCTTTACTCCCCTGCATGGACAAAGGTTCCCGCCGCCGCACGCGGATGGTTCCCGCTCCCGCTCTACGTCGACAACGCCGACCACGTTTAATTCAGCATTGATACGGATTCTTCTCACGGAGAGTCCGTATTTTTTTGCGCCTGTCCGAATAGAATGAAGCAAAAAACACAGGCAGGTACAGAATGAACGAAACGATAAGAGTCTCCGCCGGCAGACAGATGCATCCGGTCAGGCAGGAGCATGTCACGATTCCATCCGCATCCCGCGGGCTGAGTGATGAGGAAGTGCTCCGCTCCCGCGATCTTCATGGCTCAAACGCGATGACCGTGCAGAAGCAGACCGGATTTTTCCGGCAGTTCCTCGCAAATCTGAACGATCCCATCATCAAAATCCTCATCGCCGCGCTCGTCATCAACACCGCATTCACGTTCTCCGACAGAAACTGGGCGGAAAGTATCGGCATCGCGCTGACCGTTCTCATCTCCGCCATGGTGACGACGATTTCCGAGCATTCCTCCGGCGCATCGTTTGAAAAGCTGTACGGCAGACTCGGCGATTCGACGGTGAAAGTCATACGGAACGGTGCGGAAAGCGACTGTCCGGCGTCCGATCTCGTGCGGTATGATGTGGTGCAGCTCTTTCCCGGCGACACGGTTCCGGCGGACGGGATTATCCTGCGCGGGTCCATCGGATGCGACGAATCCGCACTGACCGGTGAGAGCCGCAAGGTGGAAAAGGCCGCAGATTCCGCCGTTCTTGCCGCGCTGTACAAAACCGGATCCGCCGAGCCGAAGACCGGTGCGGGATATTACGTTCTCCGCGGCAGTCATGTGGCGTCGGGCAGCGGTGTCATGCTCGTTCTCGCGGTCGGTGACGCTACCATGTACGGCGCAATCGCATCGGAGCTCGCGGACGGGGATTCGGTCAGTCCCTTGAAAGACCGCCTGTCCCAGCTTGCCCGTACGATTTCAAAAATCGGATACGTCTCCGCCGCACTGGTTGCCGCTGTACATCTCGCGGATGCGTTCTGGTTTGACGCGGGCATGAATCCCGAAATCGCGCTGGCGCGGCTGTCCGATGTGCGTCTGCTGGCGAAGGAGCTGATTCAGGCGCTGACCCTTGCCATCTCCATCGTCGTGGTCGCGGTGCCGGAAGGATTGCCGATGATGATTACCGTGGTGCTCTCGTCAAACATGAAGCGGATGCTGAAATCGGGCGTTCTCGTGCGGCGTCTGGTCGGAATTGAAACGGCGGGATGCGTGGATATCCTGTTCACCGACAAGACGGGCACGCTGACCACGGGAAACCTGAGTGTGACCGCTGTCGTGACTGCCGACGATACGTACCGCGTGTTTCCGTCCTGTCCGCCGGAGCTGAGAGAGAAACTGCAGAATTCCTCCCGTGCATGCACCTCCGTCCGCAATACAACCGAAGAGGCGATCAACCGTTTCTGCGGACTTACACGGACACCGGAGCCGCCGGAGAAGCAGATTCCCTTTGATTCCGCACGGAAATTTTCCGCCGGTGTTGTGGAGAACCGCCTGTACATCCGCGGAGCCGCCGAGTATCTCCTGCCAGCCTGCACCGCTGTGTACAAGCGTGACGGAACGGTGATTCCCATGCCGGGCGAAAAAATGAAGGAAATCCGCCGGATGATTTCGGAGTACGCGTCAAAGTCCTGCCGGATTCTGCTTGCCGCCGAGGGAGATCCCGCCATGCTTGACAATCTCCGCACTTCCCTGCCGGTATCCGGGCTGATTTTCACTGCACTCTACGTGATCCGTGACGAGATCCGACCCGAAGCCGCACCTGCCGTCCGCGAATGTCATCAGGCAGGGATTCAGGTCGTCATGCTGACGGGTGACAACGCTGAAACTGCCGCCGGAATCGCCGTGGAATGCGGAATTCTGCCGGAGAAACATGCCGTTTACAGCCCGAAGGACAGCATCTCCGCTCTGATTCAGCGAAAGACGCCGCTTGTCATGGACGGTGGTGTGATGCGCTCCGCTTCGGATGACGAGCTGACGGAACTGCTTCCCCTGATCCGGGTGATCTCCCGCGTGACACCTGCGGACAAAAGCCGGCTCATCCGTATTGCCAAAGCCGCGTCCCACATCACAGGCATGACCGGTGACGGCATCAACGACGCTCCCGCGCTCAAGGCCGCCGACGTCGGATTTGCGATGGGAAGCGGTACGGACGTTGCGCGCGAAGCCGGGGATATCGTCATCACCGACGATAACTTCGCGTCCATCACGCAGGCGGTTCTCTTCGGACGGACGATTTTTTCGAGCATCCGCAAATTCATCACGTTCCAGCTGACCATGAATCTCGCCGCCGTGGGTGTGTCCGTTCTCGGAACCATGTTCGGCATCGAGCATCCTGTGACGGTGATTCAGATGCTGTGGGTGAACATCATCATGGATACGCTCGGGTCGCTGGCGTTCGCGGGTGAGCCTGCCCTGCCCGACTGCATGAAACAGCCGCCGGTGAAGCGCGATGCCCCCATTCTCACGGGATCGATGGCATGCCGCATACTCCTGACCGGCGGATACGCGGTTGTGATGGCGATGTTCTTCCTGCTCTCGGAGCGGGTGCGGCATTTCTTCGGCGGCGGTGAACGCTATCATCTGACGCTCTTCTTCGCCCTGTTTATCTTCATGGGCATCGGCATTGCACTGTGCACCCGGACGCCGCAGCTGAATCTGTTCTCGGGCATCCGGAAAAACGCCGCGTTCCTTGTCATCATGCCGATGGTTGCGCTGATCCAGCTCGTCATCATCTATTTCGGCGGTGATGTGTTCCGGTGCGTACCGCTCAAAGCCGGGGATCTGCTGTACTGCGCACTGTTCGCCCTGACGGTGATTCCGGCAGACACCATCCGCAAAGCTGTGACCGCGCTGCTTCGGAAATAAAAAAGAAACCGCACTGCGGAATCTCACTGGAAATCCGTAAGTGCGGTTGGATGATTCAGATCAGCGCGAGCGTTTTGAGGATAAATATTCCGGCGAACACCGTCAGTGCGCAGAGCATGGTCGACAGCAGAAGAATCTGTGCCGCCAGTTCGTGGTCGTTGCCCATTTTCTTCGCCATAATGTAGCTGGAAACCGCCGTGGGTGCACCGAAGCA
>JAFUQY010000155.1 GCA_017472105.1 Clostridia bacterium
ACGAAGGGTCTGATCAATATCCAGTACCTGATCTGGCAGGGTGAATTGTATGTCATCGAAGTCAATCCCCGTTCCTCCCGTACCGTGCCCTATATCAGCAAGGTCACAGGTATTCCCATGGTGGATCTGGCGGTGCGCTGCATGATCGGCGAAAAGCTCAGACACATGGAATTCGGTACCGGGCTGTACGAAACCTCTCCCTATGTGGCGGTGAAGGTTCCCGTATTCTCCTTTGAAAAGCTCAGCGGACTGGATACCGCTCTCGGTCCGGAAATGAAGTCCACCGGTGAAGTTCTCGGTCTGGCAGGTACCTTCGGCGAAGCACTGTACAAGGGTCTCCGTGCGGCAGGCTACCGGCTGAAGAAGAACGGCGGCGTGTATATGACCGTCCGTGACAGCGACAAGGGTGAAATCGGTCCCATTGCCAAGAAATTCAGCGAACTGGGCTTCCATGTCTACTCCTCCCACGGTACCGCCGATGTGATCCGCAAATACGGCGTCAAAGTGGAAGAAGCGGAAGGACTGGACGAAATCCGGAGCCTCATCGCCGGCGAAAAGATCAACTATATTATCTCCACTTCCGCAAAGGGACGTGATCCCCAGCGTGCAAGCGTCCGTCTGAGAAGACTCGCAGTAGAGCACGCAATCCCCTGTCTGACCTCTCTGGATACTGCAAACGCGGTGGCTGACAGTATCGCAAGTCTGTGGAACGAATCCTGTACCGAGCTGGTTGACATCAACAGCCTCAGAGAAGAAAAGATCCGTCTGGACTTCGTGAAGATGCACACCTGCGGCAACGATTATGTTTACTTTGACTGCATGGAACAGAGCATCAGCAATCCCGAAGGACTGTCCATCAAGTTTACCGACCGTCATTACGGCATCGGCGCCGACGGAACCATCATCATCGTTCCTTCCGATAAAGCGGATGCGGGCATGAGAATGTTCAACCGGGACGGCAGTGAAGGACGGCTGTGCGCCAACGGTCTGGGATGCGTCGCAAAGTATCTCTACGAAAGCGGTATCGTGCAGACACGGGAAATGACTATCGAAACGCTTGCCGGCATCCGTTCCGTGAAGCTGACCACCTGCGACGGACTGGTGACAAAGGCAAAGACCGAAATCGGTCAGGTGAATTTCGATGCCGCATCCGTGCCTGTGAACGCAGACGGCAGGGAACGGCTGATCAGCGATACCCTCACTCTGGCGGGAGATGAATACAAGGTCACCTGCGTATCTCTCGGCAATCCCCACTGCGTCATCTTCGCGGATGATATGGGATTCGATATTTCCAGAACGGATGTGGAATCCATCGGATACGCCATTGAGCATGATCCGGCATTCCCGGAAAGAACCAACGTGGAATTTGTTCATGTCATCGACGATCACACCATCATCGCGCGGGTATGGGAAAGAGGATCCGGCGAAACCAATGCCTGCGGAACCGGTGCCTGTGCCGCTGCGGCTGCCGCTGTGGAAAACGGACGGTGCAGAAGCGGTGAAATAACCGTATACGTCAAGGGCGGCGCGCTGGTCGTTGACTACCGGAACGGGGAAGTATCCCTGACCGGCAGCATGAAGGAAGTCTACCGCGGCTCCGTGGAAATCTAAGTGAATCTGAATCCGCAGAGGATCATGGGAAACCGTGTGAATCTGCGGATTTTTCTTCCCGGTATATAATGAAAAAATATTTTGCTTTTTGCGAAAAAGGTATTGACAAACGGACGGCGATGTAGTATAATATCATCGTTCGAGAGAACAACACCAAATGCGGGCATGGCGGAATTGGCAGACGCGCTAGATTCAGGTTCTAGTCGAAGCAATTCGGTGGAGGTTCAAGTCCTCTTGCCCGCATCACACGCTGTATCCTCACCGATGCAGCGTGTTTACTTTTGCGGGTGTAGTTTATTGGTAAAACGCCAGCTTCCCAAGCTTGAGTTACGGGTTCGATTCCCGTCATCCGCTGGGAATAAGCTTCACCTACAACAAATGTATTGTCCGAGAGGGCAGTACCATACGCGGGCATGTCGGAAG
>JAFUQY010000156.1 GCA_017472105.1 Clostridia bacterium
ACTCTCAACCCGCGACAGTCCGAATCCGTGATCTGTACCTTTCGTGGAACCGAACAGACTTCCGCGGCGCTCCTGCTTTTTCCCGGCGGCATTGGTGAATGCGAGGTAGAACTGTGTATTCTTCTGCCCGATGTAGATGCGGATGAACCGATCCTTGGCGGACAGTCTCCGGTTTTCCTCGATGGCGTTGTCGAGCAGATTGCCGATGATGACGCACAGATCGATATCGGTGACCTGCGCTGCCTCCGGTATCTTTGCTTTTACATTGACCGGAATCTCATTCTGCGCGGCAATGTTCAGCTTTCCGTTCAGGATGGCATCCACCATAACCCGCCCGGTTTTGACGGTTGAGTCCACGTTGGTCAGGTCATTGTTCAGCGAGCGGAGATAATCATTCACTTCATCGTATTTTCCGAGAGCCATACTTGCCTGCATCGCCTGAATGTGATTATGGTAGTCATGCCGCCATCCGCGCATTTTGGTGTACATGGACTCCACTTCGTCGCAGTATTTCTGTAACAGATCGCTCTGATAGGCTTCGATCCGTTTGTCAATCCATTTTTGAAACAGCATAAGTACCTCTCAGAATACTGGCTTAGAAAAGCCTGATAATTTCTTTCCCGATTTTCTCTGCCATACCGCGGCTGATCGGAACTTCCGATGCGTTTTTCAGCACGACACAATCGTTTTTGATCCGCGTGACATGCCGGAGATTCACGACAAACGACCGCTGGCATTTTATGAAATACTCGTCCAGCTGCTTTTCCATATCGGAAAGGGAGCCTTTCATGCGGTATGTCTCCGAAACTGTATGGATCAGGACGTACTGCCTCTGCGCTTCGATATACATAATCTGCGGCAGCGGGACGAAATCTGTCTGACGGTCGTAGGTGACGGACAGGCGTTTTTCCGATTTCGCAAGGTTCGCCGCCGCTTTATCGAGAACGGTATGCAGCTTTTCCGGCAGTACCGGCTTCATGAGATAATGGAGTGCGGAAACCTCGTATCCTTCTGCGATAAAGTCCGGGAATCCGGTAATGAAGATGATCTGAACCGTATCGTTGGTCTGACGGATGGTTTTGGCAAGGTCCACACCGTTCATACCGCCCATCTCAATATCGAGAAGGAGGATGTCCCGTTTTTTGTCTTCCGCGTAATCAAACAGAAAACTTTCGGCGGAGTGGAACGTGTCGATCGTACAGGTGACGGAAGTCCTGTCCGACCAGGCAGAAACCAGTGCGGTAAGGTATTCGATTTGCTTCTGTTCATCATCACAGATTGCGATTCTCAAGTCCATTTTACCACCTGTGCTTTCTCTTATGCCGTTGGTTTTTCTATGGTAATATATTATAAGCCGCGGATATTCAAAAAGCAAGATGGATTCTGTAAATGGATTGAGACGGAGGCATGAACAAATCTTTCGGGAGGATCGCTTCACGAGATTCTATGAAATGACGCAGGAATCCCAAAAATGGACGAACTTGCCGCCGGTTTTGCCGGGGAATCGTCGTATGCACGGAAAGCGGCAATGTACGAAATGCTCGCGCGGGAATGTCCGATGCATCTCTCCGGGATTTTTTACGTTTGTGATGGGTAGATCCGCCGGACGCACGACACTCCCGACAGGACAGTAGAGAAGTGCGCCATTTAGTTCCTAAAGGTTTTTCGACAGTCCGACAAATTGGGAATTACAGCACCATTTCCCATAACAAGGATGCAATAAATGGCTGTAACAAAAACATGATAAATCCAACAGAGCCACATATGATATAAAAATCTCTGTCTTTAGAATCCAATACTATATGCTTAGTAAATTTGCCAGTCAGACATTGTGCAGTATAATATCCGATTATGGTTCCAGCAGTATTTGTGATTAAGTCATTGATATCGGTGGTTCTAAAAGTAAAAATCTGAGATACTTCAATAACACAGGATGTAATCAGCCCCATCAGTGCAGTACCTTTGATACTTCTGAACTTATTCCATAATATCGGCAAAAATAAGCCAAACGGAACAAACAAAAGTATATTCAAACAAGCGTTGATGAAATCCGATGCCATATCAACGAATGGGATTAAATTTACCGAAAATTCAATGGTAAGTGATGTTATACTGGGAAAACCAATTAGCCCCAAAATTGCTGTAATGTAGAATCCGAATACGATGTATAAAACGGTTCGCTTTCCGCTGTGAAAAAAGAACTTGTTATATATAGCAAATATGGGAAGTATAAACACAGAAGCGGCCAACATTTCGATCAATGTGCTGTATATTCTAAACATTCATTGCATCCTCCGCAAATTCAAATATTTTCGCTCCTTCGCTGAATATAGTATATCAGAAAAATGTAAAAAATTCTACCATATACGCAAGAAACGCCCGAACATTTTCGTCCGAGCGTTTCTGTCGATATTAAGATATCTGTTTACGACCATTCGCCGTATGACACAGGAGCTTTTGGGTGGATTCAGAATTACTTCGCTTTGGGGAAGTAGTGTGCGACACTGCTCCAGCCTGCGAGATGACGGGCGAGGATCATCTGGTCCGCACGATCGATTTCCTGATTGCGGTTGATGTCAGCCGCGTCAGCGTTCACGATTGCGGTTTCAGGGTCCTCAAGTTCACCCATGAAGTATGCACGGAGGAGTTCAAGGTCAGCGTTGTTCACTTCGCCGTCATCGTTTGCGTCACCGATCACGAGGGGCTTGTCGGTTGTGCAGATGAAGAAGAAGGAGAAGTGGTTGGTGCTGAATTCCACGTAGCCGTCGGAGTAGGTCGCGGGAACATAGGATACCGTGCCGTTTTCATCGACGTAGCAGACGACAACGCGTTCGCCTTCCATGCCTTCACCGAGATCGTACGCCGCACGGACCGTGACTTTGCCGCCGAGCTTGTGGAGCTTTTCGGTCTTGACAGGATTGCCGGCTTCGTCGTAGCTGGTGACGGTCAGGGTCAGCTCGAGCAGAACCGGATTGTTGCCGTTCTTTTCAACCGCCGCCTTCTGCGCATCGGTCATTTCCTCTTCGGGAACGTCGTCGATGCTGACGCTGATCTTTTCGGTGGTCACGATGTCGGATTCTTCACGGATCGCGTCGATTTCGGAGCTGATCGTGTTCAGAACCTTGTTGTTCATCGTGATTTCGGTGTCGTCAGCCATGATGGTCACCTTGGTGATGTCCTCGTTTTCCGCGACAGTCTGCATGAGATCGCCGGGAAGAACAAGATCCTTGGTTTCCGCCGCGCCGTCCGTGTTGAGAACGTCAATCACAAGCTCGCCGGAATCGGGAACCTGCTCGATGATCTGATCCATTGCCTCGTCGGGAACGATGACTTCAACGGTGGTGTCGGTGATTTTAAGATCAATGCCCGTTGTACCGTTGTCACCGCCGATGGTTGCACCAGCCTTGACAGCCAGCACTGCGGTGAAGTACTCGCCGGTGACTGCAATGCGTTCGCTGGAGGTCAGGGATGCGCGTACGCTGAATTCGCCGACGGAATCGGGAAGTTCGGTGTGCCATCCGCCGTCCGCGTGCTGATATTCCACAGCAATCACGGCGTCGTCATCCTTCGGGGAGATCACAGCGGTGACGGGAGTGGTTTCGCCCATGCGCTGGGTCAGGTTGCCGAGGGTGATGGTGTGTGCCTTCGCCTTTTCCACGGTGAGCGTGCCGGGGATGAACGTGATATCGTAGTCGTCGGAGGTCAGACCGGATCCCGTGATTGCGTATGTGCCGGGTTCGCCGTACAGTTCGTAGTCACAGGTGTAGGTCATTTCTCCGCCAAGAACGGATGCATCGTCACCGTCAAGGAAACCGTCCGCGGTGAATGTGCAGAGATCGGCAGTCCATGTGTCACCGTAGCAGAGGGTGAGATCGTCAGCCGTGATGGTGAGTGCAGCCTTGTCAATTGTCAGGACAGCGGTGAAGGTTCTGCCGTCGGTGTTGATGTTGGAACTGGAGGTCAGGGACGCACGTACGTTGTATTCGCCGGAGGATGCGGGCATCTCGGTCGACCATGTGCCGTCGGAGAGCTCGTATTCCACGGTAATCACAGCGGTATCATCTTCGGGCGTGATTTCAGCGGTCACGGGCGTGAGTTCGCCGCGATTCTGCTCGAGATTGCCGAGGGTGATTTCGTGTTCCGCTGCCTTGTTTACGGTGAGTGTGCCGGAGCCGTAGAGAATTTCGTAATTCTTTGCCGTCAGACCCTTGCCGGTGATGGTGTAGGTGCCGACAGGATCGTATCTGACGTAGTCGGTGGATGCGGTGAGGGTGCCTTCGAGAACGCTTTCGTCATCACCGAGGATGAAGCCTTCCGCGGTGAAGGACGCCATGGATGCATCCCATTCCTCACCGTAGCAAACGGACATGTCATCCATCAGGATGGTAAGCTCAGTCGGCTCGATCGTGAGGGTGTCCGTGAAGTATCTGCCGTCGGTGACTTCGATATTGGAGCTGGAAGTCAGGGACGCGCGTACCGCATAATCGCCTGCATCGGTCGGCATCGCGGTTGTCCATGCGTCATCAACCATGTACTCAACCGTGATGACTGTGGTGGAATCCTGCGGTGCGATATCGGTAACCACATCGGAGGTCTGTCCGCGGGTCTGGGTGAGATTGCCGAGCGCGATGGTGTAGTCCTTCGCTTTGTTCACGGTGAGGGTACCGGGCTCGAAGGTGATGGTGTAATTGCGTGCCGTCAGACCGGATCCGGTGATTGCGTATTCGCCGGCGTTGTCATACTGC
>JAFUQY010000157.1 GCA_017472105.1 Clostridia bacterium
GAGCTGAACAAAACATGATTTACATCGACACAAAATCAACCGATCCTTATTACAACTTCGCGTGCGAGGTGTATTTCTCCACCGAAAAAACCTTCTCCGACGACGTGTTTCTCATCTGGCACACCACGCCGTTCCTCATCATCGGGCGTTTTCAGAATGCCCTTGAGGAAATCGACGCGGAATACGCCCGCGAGCACGGCATCGGTGTGGCACGCCGTCTATCCGGAGGAGGCACCTGCTACCTCGACGAGGGCGGATGGCAGTTTTCCTACCTCGCACCCTCGCGCGGGAACGATCTGTGCATCGAATTTGCGCGGTTCGTGAATCCCGTGGTGGAGTTTCTGCGCTCGCTCGGGCTGGATGCGGCTCTGACCGGACGGAACGACATCACCGTCGCCGGAAAGAAGGTCAGCGGCAATTCGCAGTATCGTCTCGGTCCGTACACGGTGCATCACGGCACGCTCCTGTACGACGAAAACATGGAAAATCTCGTCCGCGCGACCACGCCGAAGGATTACAAAATCACCTCCAAGGCGATCAAATCCGTGCGTGAACGCGTGACGAACATCCGGGAGCATCTTGCGCATGACATGTCCCTGACCGAATTCCGTGACGCTCTGGCGGACTACATCACCGACGCAGCGTACGAAATCACCCCGGAGGACGACGCAAGAATCCGGGAAATTGCCGACGAGCGGTTCCGCGATCCCGCCGTGATCTTCGCATCCACGCCGAAATTCAAGCTGGAGAAGACGATTCACACCTCCGGCGGCACATTCGTGATCGGATACCGCGTGGAGGATAAAAAAATCGCGGACTGCGCCGTCTCCGGTGACTTTTTCGCGGGCATCTCTGCGGAAGAGTTCTCGCGCGCCCTGATCGGATGTGCGTACACCCCTGCGGCGGTCATGAATGCGCTCGAATCCGTGGAAAGTGCGCTGTTCCGTACGTCAGCGGAAGAGCTCGTGCGCGGGATTTTTGAGTGAGTTTGTCAAAATGAAGAAAGACCTGTTTCCGACGTGGGATTCACGTACGGGAGCAGGTCTTTTGTTTGCGGAGATATCGGTGAGTTCAGAATTGCTTTCGCCGCAGGTTGGGGGCTCGCCTCATCCACCACCCACTTTCGCTGAAAGTGTGCGGTCCCCCTTCCCCACTGCGTTTGTGCAGTGCAAATTTCCAGTATGTGCGGGGGAAGGCTTCCTGAATTTCAAGTCCCGCAGCATGGAGGTTAAGGCAAGCGTATTTTTCAGAAAACAGCACTGCATATCCGGCGATGCTGCGGAACATACAGTTGAAGAAGCCTTCCCCAGCAGGCACAAAAAGTTTCAGATAGCCGAACGCAGTGGGGAAGGTGGCGCGATTTTGCCAAAAATCGTGACGGATGAGGCGTGATTATCCTTCCGCATGCAGGATTCAATCCCGCAGATCCTCCCATGTCAGCCCGAGATGCCGCAGAATATCCGCTGTCACACCGAAAAAATCGCTTCGTACGCTCCTGTTTGCATATCGCAGAACCATAATACCGATTCCTCCCAGCTCCCGATCGCGTTTTTCATCGGAGGCTTTATGCTCCGGGGTGAGGTGCTGGTTTCCGTCCAGTTCAATCACGATCTTCTGCGACGCGATGCAGAAATCCACGATATAACCGCCGATGACGTGCTGACGATGGACGGACACGGGGAGTTTTTTCAGAAAATCGTACCACAGGCGCTTCTCCTCCGGGGTCATGCGGCTTCGGAGTTCCTGCGCGTTTTCCGTCAGTTTTTCCGTTTTCTTCATGACTTCACATCCCACACTCTCCCATCCACAGCCGGTGCATCACGGCAAAGCCGAGCTTCTCATACCACTGCGGGATCGCGGTGTACAAAAGCTCCGCGCGGGTGCAGCCGTCATCACGGAGGAGTTTTGCGGCGTGGGCGGTCATGGCGAGTCCGATTCCCCGTCTGCGGTATGCCGGAAGCACGCCGATGCACGACACGGAGCCGGTTTCGCGGTCGTTACAGAATCGCCTGAACGCGGACGGGATGCAGAATCCGGCGATTTTCTCACCGTGCATGACGCAGAGAACGTCCTCGTCCGTGGATTCGTAGGTTTTTCGCCACGTTCCGTCAACCATCGCCACCGCGTCGAGGACGGCATCGTTCACCGGCATCGTGCGGAACGCGATTTCCTCCGGGCACGGCGGCGTACGGTCAAATCCGGTCAGGCAGAGCGTCATGTCGTACGTGAATCCGGTGCATGTGAAGCCGCGCTTTTCGAAGAAGAGATGCGCGTTTTCCTCCGTCGGGACGCCCTGGATGACGTAATCGCTGCCGACGCCGAGGATGAGCCGCCGTTTTCCGCGGGATTTTGCCCACGCCTGCGCCTGTTTCAGCAGACTTGTGCCGATGCCCTGCCGCTGATGTGCCGGATCGGTAACGAGGAGCGTGAGGCTTGCGCCGCGGAGAAGTGCGTACCCGGTGAGGCACCCTTGCGTGAAATGCGGGATCAGGTGCGCGCCGTCGGTGAGTCCGTCGAAGGCTTCTTCCGTGACGCGATACGACGCGGGAACGGCACGGTTATAGAGCGCGAGAAGGTCATCCGGGCTCATTTCAGCAGGGCTCATCTGAGTCGGGCTCATTTGAGTCCAATAATCCGGTTCATTTCCGTTTTCAGCCATGCTTCGTCGTTGTGGCGGACGTGCTTTGCGCCCTTGCCTTCGGAGACGAGGGTTCTGCCGCCGTCGTCAAAGCGGACTGCGCATTCCTCGCTCAGCGTCCAGTCGCCGTCGGGATTGAGCGCGTAGTACACGGTCACAAGGTCCCACGAATTGCGCTCGCCCTGCTTCTGACCGAAGAAATTCCAGTACCCGATGCGCACGGGATACCGTTCGGGGCAGTCCCACAGCGTCGCGCCGGTAAAGATATCGCGTCCCGCTTCAAATCCGCAGTAGACGATGGGTGCGGGGCAGTTTTCGCTCATGTACTGCGCGGCAGGGATGTCGGCGTAGATGTTCCACTCGCCGTGGCTGAAATCCCCGAAATCACCGCCCATGACGATGACCTCGCGCACGGACTGCTTCACGAGGGATACGCCGTCGAGCGGTGAGATTTCGTCGGGGCCGGAGCGGAGAAGATCCTCCATGTTGCCGAGCGGTCCGACGAAAATCATGGTCACGTCACAGTTATCGGCGAGAGCTTTGCGCAGAACCGCGACGGCATCCGGGAAGTCGATCTCGTCGTGGTCGATGAGGTAGTCCTCGGTCATGGGGTATCCGTAGCGCTTTTCGGCGTCGGCGTCCTGAAATCCCTTCCGCGAGGTCTGCCCGACGGGACAATCCACGCCGAACCAGTCGAGAATTGCTTTTGAGCCGTATGCGCCGTAGATTTCGGACGTACAGTGCGTCACGGCGAGAAGTTCGGCGCGGTTATCCTTCACGGCGTCGCAGAGAATGGCAAGCGCACCGCAGTCGTCGCAGTCGGAGCCGAGGTCGGTATCGAAGATGTATTTTCGCATGTGTGGTGTCCTTTCTGTGTTTTGCCGGCACGGATTTACAGCCCGTATCTCTCTTTCAGCATCGGAGTGAGCCTGTCCGCGATAATTTTATGTCCGTCGCGCAGGGGATGCAGGGGTTCAAGCGGTACCCACAAGGTTGCGTCCACGAAATAGACGTCGTCCCCGTGATCCGCATTGAAGCCGTCGACCATTTCCTTCACGGCATCGGGATGACAGCCGCAGAACGCGGTCAGGCAGATGATCTTCGCGTCGGGATGGGTCGTCCGCACCAGCTCCAGCAGCGCGCGGTATTCTGCAATGTACTTCTCAACCGGAGCGCCTCTGTCATTCGCGCCGTGGTTAATCATGACGAAATCCGGATGGTCGTAGGTCACGGGTGCGCCGTCGAAGCAGTAGGGATACGCGTCCGCGCACTTCGGAACCGCACCGCATCCCGCGCGGGTTGTACCGGTTGCCCCGTAGCCCATGTGATAGTGCCGCAGTCCGAGCGCTTCCGCAGTCAGCCAGCCGTAGGTTCCGGTTGCGTCGTCCTCGAAAATGCGGTTGTCCTGATCGGCAGGGTAATACCGCAGATCGTCGACGAGAACGCCCTCGGTAATGGAGTCGCCGACCAGCTCAATCGTCTTCCGGTTGTCGGGAGCAAGCTCAGCGGATGCGTCCGCGCTGTATCCGAGCAGAGCGACCTTGCCCTGGAGCGGTTCGTACCAGCGGTTGAGGATCTCCTTGCCGCCCTTGTAGATGATCTTCGCGGTGTGGTATCCGTCGCCGGGCATCTCGAAGCGAACCCAGCGGTCAACCTGTGTTTCAGCCTTCACGCCGCCGTCGATCTGGACGTACACGTGCGGGAACGGGAATACGCAGTCGGTGATGTCGAACTCGATCACGAGCACGCGTCCCTCGAAGGCGAAGTCGATCTGGGAGCCTGCCGCGGTTGTTGTCATGGCGTCGTTGTGCATCGCGAAGCGTCCGGTATAGCGGATGGATGCGTCTGTGCAGGGAATAAACATGGTGGTACCTCGTTTCTGTGATATAATAATTGTAATGTTTTATACGTGATGCGTGATGTTGTCCTTGATGATGCAGCTGCCTTGTCCGTCGTACACGATGCTTTCTTTCACAGCACCTTCGTACATGACGTTCGACTGGACAACGACCGCTTCGCCGTTTTTGAGAACAACATCGTAATCGGGGCTTTTTGTGCCGCCGCCGTCATCGTTCACACCCCATTTGAAGGTGTTGCCGGTGAGGGTAACGTTCTGAACTTGATTCAAATACACATGGCTGTTTTCGTATTCCGTCACAAAATCCATCCCGTCGGGACAGCCGGACCGCCGGAAGATATTGCCCGTGATTGTGCAGTCCCGGAACGCTCCGGCAACACCGAGCTTGACGGCGGGTCCGAACGAGCGGTCGAAGAAATTGCCCGTGATGTTGACGGAGTCGCCGTTTTTGAACCAGAATCCTGCCACACGGTTCCACTCGACGCGGTTGCCGGTTGCGGTCACGGAGGCTGTGCACGGTCCGCCGAGGATGCCGGAATGCCGGTTGCCCGTGAACCAGTTGTCGATGATGAACGCGTCCCAGCCGTCGATGAAGAGTCCACAGCCGCCGTTCCGGTGAAGCATGGAGTGACGCACGGAGAAGCACCAGATGTGCGCAAGATGCATGCCGTCGCCGGAGAAATTGCCCACGCGGCAGTCGTCAATGGTGGGTGTATCCTCTTCACTGCCGCCGTTGTAGTGCTCCCAGTACAGGTAGATCCCGTGGATTTTTTCGCCGAGTCCGCGTCCGTCAAGGCAC
>JAFUQY010000158.1 GCA_017472105.1 Clostridia bacterium
AAAAAATATTTGAAAAACTTTTCAAAAACCTATTGACAAATAAGCAAAACCGTAGTATAATACATATCGTTGTTGAACCAAAGACAGCAGGTTACAGTAAAAGCGATCCGCCATCCTGCCGAGGAGAGACCCTATACATGAGATACTTATGTGAGTCTTTTTTCGTGCGAGCGGAAGAAGACTTTTTTGTTCCTGACTGATAGCTTATAAGGAGGAAAGTAATAATGCCCAGCGAGAAAATTTTAGAGCAGAAGAAAGCCGTTGTGGAAGATCTTGCAGATAAGCTCGGTCGTTGCGCGTCCAGCGTACTCGTAAAGTACGAAGGTATCACCGTTGACGCAGACACCCAGATGCGTAAGGCTCTCCGCGAAGCAGGCGTTGAATACACTGTTATCAAGAATACTCTGATCGGTAAGGCATGCGACAAGGTTGGTTTTGAAGCCCTCAAGCCCAATCTCGAAGGCATGAACGCTATCGCAATCAGCTACGAAGATCCGATCGCTCCTGCAAAGATCCTCAAGGAATATGCAGAAAAGGTCGAAACCTTCGAAATCCGCGGCGGTATCCTGGAAGGTGCCGTTGTAGATGCAGCAACCGTTAACGAACTCGCAGAAATCCCGCCGAAGGATGTTCTCATTGCAAAGCTTCTCGGTTCCATGCAGAGCCCGCTTTACAAGTTCGCATACGTTCTTCAGGCAGTCGTCGACAAGGACGCAGAAGCTCCCGCAGCAGAATAATCTGTCAAATGACAGGCTGACCGCATAAGGTCAAAATAAATTTATAAAAAACTAACTTATATATTACGGAGGAAAATTAAAATGGCATCTGAAAAGTCTCTCCAGATTCTTGAAACCATCAAGTCTCTTACTATTCTCGAACTTGCTGACCTGGTAAAGGCAGTTGAAGAAGAATTCGGCGTATCCGCAGCAGCTCCCGTAGCAGTTGCAGGTGCAGCAGGCGCAGCAGCTCCCGCAGCAGAAGAAAAGACCGAATTCGACGTTGTTCTCACCAGCTTCGGTGCTAAGAAGCTCGACGTTATCAAGGTTATCCGCGAAATCACCGGCCTCGGCCTCAAGGAAGCTAAGGAACTCGTAGAAGGCGCTCCCAAGACCATCAAGGAAGGTCTCTCCAAGGAAGACGCAGAAGCTATGAAGGCAAAGATCACCGCTACCGGTGCAGAAGTAGAAATCAAGTAATTTCTCCACTTCAGTCTCATAACTTCGGTTCCATCAGTTCAATAACCAAAAGCAGACATCGGTTCATTCCGGTGTCTGTTTTTTGTTCCGATATTGTTTCCAAAAATCCGTCCGGCAAATGTATTCAAGTTGTGCACAATTCTGCTTGACAGTGGTTCCGTGACGGTGTATAATGAAAAAGCAACGAAGAAGTTTTAGAAATCCCACGGAGGAAACCATGAAAAGAGCCGTAACCATTCAGGACATTTCCTGCTTCGGCAAATGTTCCATCACCGTCGCACTGCCCGTCATTTCCGCAATGGGCGTTGAGTGCGCAATCATTCCCACCGCTGTTCTCTCCACCCATACCGGCGGATTCAAGGGCTGGACGTTCCGCGATCTCGCCGACGATATTCCCGCCGTCTGTGAGCACTGGAAAAGGGAAGGTCTCGCGTTCGACGGCGTCTATACCGGCTACCTCGGTTCCCCCGAACAGGCAAAAATGATCGAGGATTTCGTCGATGCATTCAAGCCGCCGCTCGTGTTTGTTGACCCCGTCATGGCAGATAACGGCGTTCTCTATGCCGGATTTGACGAAAAAATCGTGCATGCCATGAAGCACCTCTGCGCAAAAGCCGATATCATCGTGCCGAACCTCACCGAAGCCGCATTCATGCTCGGCGAAGAGTTCAGACGCCCCAGCGAATATGACGAAGCGTACATCAGAGAGCTTCTCAAGCGTCTGACCGGACTCGGCGCGAAAACTGCCGCTGTCACCGGTGTCCGCTACGATGACGAGCATCAGGGCGTGGTCGGCTACAACAGCGAAACCGGAGAGTACACTGAGTATTTCGCACCGCATCTGCCGCTCTCCTGCCACGGAACCGGCGACGTCTTCTCGTCCACGATGTTTGCGGCAATGCTCCGCGGCAAGACCCTGTACGAATCCATGAAAATCGCCGTGGAAAACACCTGCAACTGCATCAAGGCAACCATGGGCGACGAAAAGCACTGGTACGGCGTGAAATTCGAGCAGTGCATCCCCGATCTGATCAAAATGCTGTAAATAAGAAAACGTGTATCTTCCCGGGAGAGGATACACGTTTTTTCTGTTTATACCCCGATTTTTGTCTGATTTACACTGCACATGTCGTGGTAGATTCCGCCGGACACAAGAAGCTGTGCGTGAGAGCCCTGTTCCGCGATCTTTCCGTCCTT
This sequence comes from Clostridia bacterium, assembly GCA_017472105.1. Next base: position 2,394 of record JAFUQY010000158.1, read on the forward strand.
GAGCACAATGATGCTGTCCGCCTTCATGATCGTGGTCAGGCGGTGCGCGATGACGATGATCGTCTGGTGACCCATGAGGTTTTCGATCGCCTGCTGGATCTGCGCCTCCGTCTCGTTGTCAACGGCAGAGGTCGCTTCGTCGAGGATGAGGATCGGCGTCTTCCGCAGTACGGCACGCGCAATGGCAATCCGCTGTTTCTGACCGCCGGAGAGACGCACGCCGCGTTCACCGATCATGGTCGCGTAACCCTCGGGCATTTCGCGGATGAATCCGTCCGCACACGCAATCCGCGCCGCTTCGTAAACGTCCTCTTCCGATGCACCGTCCACGCCGTATGCGATGTTGTCGAACACGGTGCCGTTGAAGAGGAACACGTCCTGCAGAACGATGGAAATGTTGTCGCGCAGGGAAGAGAGCGTGATGTGCTTCGTGTCGTGTCCGTCGATGAGGATTTTGCCCGCCTGCGGATCATAGAACCGCTCGAGCAGGGAGACGATTGTGGTTTTGCCGACGCCTGTTGCACCGACGAGGGCGATCATCTGACCGGGTTTGGCGCGGAACGAAATGTCGTCGAGAACCTTCGTTTCCTCCGAGTAGCCGAACGTGACGTTTTTGAATTCCACATCTCCCTCACCCTTCGGAATGTCCACGGCGTCGTCGGATTCCTGAATTTCGCTTTCCGTGTCAAGAAGCTCGAGAACCCGCTCCGCACAGGCACCGGACACCTGAATGTCCTCGGCGAGACGGGCAAGAGCGGACAGCGGCGTGTAGAACAGGGAGAGATACATGAAAAATCCCACGATATCGGCGGTGGTCATCGAGCCTTTCATGGCAAGAACGCCGCCCACACCCATGACGATTACCGTGCCGATGGAGGTCATGAATTCCACGGACGGGTGGTAAATCGCGTTGTAGAAATTCGCGCGGATGTTGACGTAGGAGTAGTGCTTGCAGTAATCCTTCATCTTGACGGATTCGCTTCTCTCCTTGCCGAACGCCTGGATTTCCTTCATGCCGGAGAGATTGTCCTGAGTACGACCGTTGAGTCCCGCGAGCACTTCCTGATTGATCTTGAAGAGCGGCGCGACCTTCGTGATGAAAATCCGCGAGAGAAGGATGATGAACGGCACCGGGATCATCGTGTACAGCGCGAGCAGAGGATTGATCCGGAAAATCATGATGCACACACCCACAATCACCATGACATTTGTCGCCATATCGGGAACGGAATGCGCGATCAGCACCTCCATCTGGCGGGTATCGTTAATCATCCGCGACATAATCTGCCCGGTCTGCTTGTCGGAGTAGTAGCGCATCGAGAGCGTTTCGAGCTTGTCGTAGCACATCCCGGTCAGGTGTCCGACGAAATTCCACGCGCCGACATGGGACAGCCACATGGCGAGGAACCGGAAACCGCCCCGGAGAAGATACGCGCCGACCATGATGCCGACGTAGAGAAGAATCGTGTCGGTGGTCAGTTTCTCGGGCGTCGAGAGCAGGGCAGTGAGCTGACGTACCGCCTCCGGTGTCACAAGGCTGAGCACGGACGACGCAATCAGCGCGACAACGGTAAGGCATAACGAGCCCCACCACGGCTTTGCGAGCAGCAGCATTCGTTTAATCATAGAAAATCCCTCCCGGGGAAGTCCCCGTTGGCAGACACGGCGCACTTGCAGTCGGGAAATCCGGCGATCCCGCGCAGATAAAAATCCCCTGCAAACACCGTTATTTTATGGTATTCTACCACAAATCACCGGCATTCGCAAGGGATTTTTTGTGTTTTATGCAATTTTATCCGAAATCAGCGCAGCGGAAGGTCGTGGGATCGGCTGAAATCCCGGCTGAAATGACGCCGAGCCATGCCCGCGGAGGCTTCTCCACCGGATTCGCGGCAGAGAACACCGCATCGGTCAATCCACAGCGCGCCGTCCGCATCTTCAAAGCAGAATCCGCCGTCATCCGCACCGTAGAGGTACAACTCCGGATGCATCGCCGCGATTTCCGCACGTTTTCCGGCAGGATAACGGGTGAACAGCGCATACAGCCGGTCGCACCGACGATGCCACAGACGGATGTAGTCCTCACCGGAAACCACACGGTCATCCAGCGCGGAGATGTCGGTGATGCCGAACCGTTCGCACCAGCGGATGTCCTCGCGGTACAGGGATTCGCCGGGTTCGCCCGTCACCAGCGGATCGTTGTCATACTCCACCGGAACATGCGTCATTCCTGCACGGTATGCGGCGAGTGCGCGGGTGTGTCCGTCCGTGAGTGTGAGCCGGGAATTTCCGAAATCCCGCACGGGGAGCGGCTTCAGGAGATCGGGCTCAAACCACGCAAGAACGGCGTCCAGCTTCTGCTGACTGATGTAAATCTGACTCAGACCGAGCGAGAGCAGGGGAACCCGCACGGCTTATGATACTCGGAACGTCTTCGCAAGACCGCCTTCGGCTGTTTCACGGTAGCGGAAGTTCAGGTCGCGTCCGGTCTCGTACATTGTCTGCACAACCATGTCGAAGGAAATCTTTCTCGTTTCGGAGAGGAAGTTCGCAAGGCTGAGCGCATTGATCGCACGCATCGCCGCAACCGCGTTTCTCTCGATGCACGGAATCTGAACCAGACCGCAGATCGGGTCGCAGGTCAGTCCGAGATGATGCTCGAGCGCAACCTCCGCGGCGTATTCGATCTGCCCGATGGACATGGAGTGAAGCTCACAGAGAGCAGCCGCCGCCATGGAGCACGCCGTTCCGACTTCCGCCTGACAGCCGCATTCCGCACCGGAAATGGACGCGTTCTTTTTCACGAGCGTTCCGATCAGACCCGCAACCGCGAGCGCATTGATGACCTGATCGTCGGAGAAGCCCTTCTGCTCCTGCATGTACCGGAGAACGGACGGCAGAACCGCACACGCACCGCAGGTCGGAGCCGTGACAATCGTGCCGCAGTCCGCGTTCTGTTCGCTCACCGCAAAGGCATACGCGCAGACGAGACGGTTTTCGCGGGTGTTCGCGGATTCGTCAATGTGGCGCTGGTTGTAGAGATACTGCGCCTTCTTTTCGACGTTCAGACCTCCCGCAAGCGTACCGCGTCCCTTCAGACCGTCGGCGATGGCATGACGCATGACGTCCCATACCTCGTGCAGGAAGAGCTTGATTTCCTGTCCCTCGTGCTCGTACACGTAGTCGGACAGACGGATGTTCCGGTCGAGACATTTTTCCGCGATTTCCGTGAAGGAGGAGTCCTCGTAAACGTCGGGAAGATCGTATTCCTGCCGTCCCTCGATGACGATATCGCCGCCGCCGACGGACATGACGCGCATTTTCGCCGTTTCCTTGCCGTCCGTGTCGTATGCGATCAGATCCATCGTGTTGTCGTGGGGCAGCTCAATCGTGCGGTCAACGCGGAATTCCACTTCGCACTTGCCCTCGTCAAAGGTTTCCAGAATTGCAGTGTCGGTCAGGTGCCCCTTGCCGGTTTCCGCGAGCGAGCCGTACAGAATCGCCTTGTAGGATGCGGCATCGGGGTTTTCCTTTCTAAAAATCGCGGCGGCCTTCTGCGGACCCATGGTGTGGGAGCTGGACGGGCCTTTGCCGATTTTGTAAATCTCTCGGATTGACTTCATATAAACCTCCAAATTACGGAAAATCGTTTCTGAAAAAATCAGGACGAACATAAACGAATATGCCGCCCTGACGGAAAATGCCTTATTTTTCTTCTGTGATGTAGCCTTCCGCGGCAAGACGGGCATAGAGCTCCTGCGTCTTTTTCTTGCGGCGGAGTGCGGGAACGAAAATGCATGCACCGATACCGACGATCACAGCTGCAAGCAGGATGTAGTCAACCCAGCCGGGAACGCTGTCTCCGAACACGGCGCTCTTGCGTTCGGTCTTCGCGGTGGACTTGGTTACAACGGCGGTCTGATCCGCGTATTCGGTGGAGCCGTCGGAGAACTGTACGTCACGGACGCTCAGGTTCTTGGAAACGAGAGCGTGAGTGGACGCGGTGATGTCAAGATTGATGCCTTCCACAACCAGCGCGTGGCTGGACTGGACAGGTGCGTTCGCCTTGAACCTGCCGCCGAGCAGGTTGACGACGCGTCCCTGAATAGCCTTGCCTTCGGGAGAGGTCACGTTGATGTCCATTTCGCCGTCCACGAAGGAGAAGTCCGCGTAATCGCTGTAAACGCCGTAGGTGCCTGCGGTGATGGTGTACTTACCGTCGATGAGGCGGATTTTCTGGGTGCTGTCCTGGGAAATGAGGTACAGACCGATTTCGCCCGCTTCGATGGTGAGGGAGCCGGAACCCTTGAAAATCACGGTGCCGGAGAAGGAAATGCCGTACTTTGCCGCCTTGATATAGTTGTCGCCCTTGAGAACGACGGTTGCGTTCTTCGGAAGACGGAGGCCGTACGCGTCATTGGTTTCGATGTGCAGATTGGTCAGGGTGAGGATGTCGTAGCGGTTTGCCCAGTCGTAGCCGGGACCGCGTTCGTTCTTGGTCGCTTCCGCGATGTTGACGGTCTTGGTGACAACGTCGGCGGCGGAAACGGTATCGGGCATAACGAGCATGCCGAGAGAAAGCACCATGGTCAGTGCCAGAATTGCAGAGGTGATGGAAAGCCGGATCTTTTTCATGTGGTCGCCTTTCTGATACATATTTCCTCTATTTTATCATAGATGAAAGAAAATATCAAGAGAGATTCCGTGATTTGTGCAGTTTTCAGCGTGACAAAAGATTGCCGTCACAGAAACTTCACCTGTTCCGCGGCGGGAAAAATCCCTCGAGCGCGTCGGTGAGCCGGAGAATGAGCGCTTCGCCGATGCCGGAGAGGAGAATCAGAGTTTCCAGCGGCACGGAATCGTTCTCGGTCATGAACGCATACAGCGGAGCGAGCAGGAGCAGGGAAACGGACGCGAGAATCCCGACCGTGCGGCGGAGAAACAGACCGACCGTACTGCGGCGGCGCTTTTCCGTCATGGAGAGAAGCCACGCGATCAGGAGAATCCCGGTCAGCACGAGAAGAACGGGGAAGGAGATCGCGTAATGCTGTGCGAGCATGTCATGCGCCCACTCCATCCACGTCTCCGTCTCGCCGCTGGAGGAAATCATCACGCCCGCAGTCACACGGCAGAGCACAACGAGGAGAACCCCGGCGAGAAACAGTCCGAGATTGATCCGTTTCCAGCACGGCGAGGGCTTCTTCCGCTCAAAAACCGTGACTGCGGCGAGGAAAACCGTGAGAAAAACGGCGGAGATGAGATAGATCATTCGATAATCACATCCTCAAGGGAGCGCTTCGGGACATAGTGCAGATTTGCCTTGTCGCGGTAGTATTTCGTCGAGCCGGACGCGGGCACGTTGCAGATGAAAACGGTCTCGTCCGGGATGCCGAGCGCGAGCAGAACGATGGGGCGGTACTTCTTCGGAATCAGGAGCTGTCTGGAAACCTCGTCCGGCTTGAACGCACCGATCATACAGCCGCCCATGCCCGCTTCACATGCCTGGAGCATGATGGTCTGGCTGGCG
>JAFUQY010000159.1 GCA_017472105.1 Clostridia bacterium
CAAGACCCCCAACGCCGCGCGTTTTTGAAGTATTATCTATATATGTAAACTTTAGATCGAAAACCGACTGAAACACGCGATAATTCGACGCTTTTGAAACTTGCACTACCCTCCGTGAAGGCAAACGGAGGGGGTGCTCTACTTACAGCAAGAGTAGGGATTCAACACCCACCTTACTTCAACACCGGTTCCGGTGTTCGTGCCGTGTTCTTTGGCGGGAATTTGAACAATGGGGCCAACGATGGCCTGTTCTACTTCAATGTCAACAACACGCCCAGCAACTCGAATTGGAATTACTCGTCGCGCAATTCATATCGAATTGATCATGAAAGCATTTGCCTTTCGGGTGTTGTCTAAACGCACAGGCTCGGCAGCGCTCCGGGTCTGTGCGACCATGCCGCAGCGTCTACGGACGGTATTCATCTTCGGATGGGTACGCAGAAATCAGTCGAACCGACAGAGTTCAGTAGCGCAAGCGAAAAACTCTGAGACGATATGAAAGGACTCCCGTACCCGATTCCGGGTACTTTTTCATATGAAGCGTTACACTACACCGGATGTGACAGATCCCGAACTCATCCGGGCGGCAATAGATTTCGCCGCAAAAGACAAACACAACAGGCCGGACGTGGCCGTTGTACTCAAAGATAAGGAGCGGTACTGCGAAGCACTGCGGGATATGATCGTCAACCGCTCCTTTACTCCGTCTCCGTGTATTGTCATGGAAATCATCGACGGAGCGTCCAAGAAGAAGCGGAAGATCTACTGCCCCGAATTCTTTCCGGATCAGTGTTTCCATCATGTCATGATGCAGGCCGCCGCGCCGGTCATCAGAAAGGGAATGATCGTCCACAGCTTTGCGTCCGTTCCGGGGAGAGGTCCGCATTTCGGGAAGAAATTCGTTCGAAAGTGGATCGATACGGACAGGAAGAACACCAAGTATGTCGCCAAGCTCGACATACGGAAATTCTATCCCTCCATCCCGCACGACAGGATGCTGGAAAAGATTCATCGAAAGTTCAAGGATCCCACCCTGCTCTGGATGTTCGATACATTTATCCAGACGCACGAGGATTCTCCGGGCAGAGGGCTTGCCATCGGGTACTATCCGTCCCAATGGCTGTCCAATTTCTATCTCCAAAATCTCGACCACTACATCAAGGAAACGATAGGCGTCAAGTATTACTGCCGCTATATGGACGACATGGTGCTGTTCGGGGCGAACAAGAAGGTTCTGCGGCAGCAGCTCCGGTCAATCATGGAGTTTCTCGCGGAAGAGGGGTTATCCGTCAAAGGCAACTGGCAGATATTCCGCCTCGATTACGTCAGCCGCAGGGACAAGCGGCATCACGGACGCGATCTCGACTTCATGGGATTCCGGTTCTTTTGCGACCGAACCATTATCCGACGCCGCAACTCCCTTCGCATCAGACGGCTCGCCAGACGAATCGTCAAGGCGGGCTATGCGTCCATACACCGCGCTTGGAGCCTTCTCAGCTCTCTCGGATGGATCCAACACACGGACAGCTGGAACTTCGACAGGAGGTGCGTATCCGGTATCCTTTCCATACCACGGCTGAAACGCGCCGTATCGAAGTACAGCAAGCGAATCCAAAAACAAAAAACACAGGAGGAATCTATGTATGAAAACTGTAAGCAACGTCAAGCCTGCAGGTTATGTTGTTGAGAATCTCAACGACGGATGGTGCAACATCCTGTTCGCCATCAATATCGTTGCGCGTGAAGTTACCGACGAAGGGGAAAAGAAGCCCCATCAGGAATTCAGCTACGACCTCTACACCCTCCACACGGCCTACTCCGATTCTCTGGAAATCCGTGTCGGCAGAAACTATGAGGCATGGCTCGCGCTCGCTATGGAGGATGAGCACAACACCGCGGTTTCCAAAAAGGTCGCCGAAGTGCGCGAAGCCTGCGAAAAGGCTATCGTCGCCGGTGTCGATGTGACTACCGCATACGGCAACGAGCACTTCTCTCTGGAAACGCATGACCAGCAGAACCTTTCCACGATCAAGATGATGGTGGCGATGGGCGCGACCGCATATCCCTACCATGCGGACGGCAAAGCCTGTGTGCTTTACTCCGCAGAGGATCTCAACAACATCGTCGAAACGGCAACCTACCATGTCGCATGGCACACCACATACTGCAATATGCTTCGCGTCTGGATCGGAAGAGAGACCGACACCGACGTGATCAACGGTATCTACTACGGCATCGCCCTGCCGGAGGATCTCGCTGCGAAGATGAACGAACTCGTGTAATCAAGGAGGCGGACTATGGCATATAAGCGCAATATCTATCGCGGTCAGTACACCGACGGGAACGAGGAATATATCTGCGATACGGTCGCGGACGTCTCTTCCCTCCCGACCAACGGCGCGCAAGGATCCACTGCCAACGTCATTGCCGACGGCTCCGTCTACAAGCTCAACTCCGCCGGTTCGTGGGTTCGTCAGCCCGCGGGCGGCGGCAGCGGAGGCGGAGGAAGCGGCGGCACCGTAACCGTCACATCGGAAACCGAAGACGGTCAGACCGTTTACACTGTCTGGCAGGACGGAACGAGCGTCGGTGAGATCGTTGTTCCTGACGACATCTACGCCGTGTCCGGCGTTCTTGTCGAGAATCCGACGGGGCAGGAAGAGGGAACCTATCTCGAGCTCAGCTTCAACGGGCAGGATTCCAAGGTTTACATCCCCGTCACCGACCTGATCGACACATACACAGCCGCTCAGAACGCGACTCAGATCCAGATTACCGTTACCGGCCACGTCATCTCCGCAAGCGTCGTTGCGGGATCCATCGGGACTGCGCAGCTTTCGACGGATGTGAACACGAAGCTGAACACGATCACAACGCATGTAAACGCAGTGGTTGCGTCCGAGGCTGGTGCGCACGGACTCCGCTACTACAACGGAACCCTGCAGTACAAAAACGGAAACGACTGGGTGCCGCTGAGCATCGCAAACCTTTCGATCTGACCATGCGGAAAGCAGTAAAACCCGCCGTCCTATTTCTGGTCGGCGGGACAATTTATTATCTGCTGGAATCAGGGTGGAAATCATACACCGGGAAGCCGACGCACTGGACGATGTTTGTCCTCGGAGGGCTTCTTTTTCTGGCAATCGGCGCGATCAACGAATACATCCCGTGGGAAACGGGTTTCTTCACGCAGGCCATCATCGGGGCCGCAGTCATAACCGGTGGGGAATTGATTGCAGGAATAATCCTGAACCTATGGCTCGGCCTCGGTATTTGGGATTACTCCCACCTTCCGCTGAACATTCTGGGACAGATATGTCTTCCCTTCTGTCTCTTATGGATACTGGCGGCGGCGTTTGCAATCGTTCTGGACGACTGGCTGCGGTGGAGGCTGTTCGGCGAGGAGCGGCCACACTACCGCTTCGGCTTCTGAAAGACGCAGGGAAAGACCCTGTAGACAGCAAAGCGGCGAGCATCACGGAGCAGATGACGGCACTGAGCTACACAGTACCGGGAGCAAACGGACAGGCAAAGGCGATGGGATATGACGAAGCGTATCCGACGTACCGC
>JAFUQY010000160.1 GCA_017472105.1 Clostridia bacterium
ATGTCAACGGAGCCCATGTAGATGTCGCAGGGCATGCCGAAGTAAGCCGCAGCGGTCGCCATTGCAACGCCGTGCTGACCTGCGCCGGTTTCCGCGATAACCTTCTTCTTGCCCATGTACTTCGCGAGCAGAACTTCACCCATGCAGTGGTTGAGCTTGTGCGCGCCGGTGTGGTTGAGGTCTTCACGCTTCACGTAGAGCTGTACGTTTCCGATGCTGCCGGAGAGACGTTCGAGGTAGGAAATGGGAGTGGGTCTGCCCTGGAATTCCTTGCGGATTCTTCTCAGTTCCGCGATGAACTTTCTGGACTTGCAGATGGTGAAGTATGCTTCGCTGATTTCCTGCATTGCCTTTTTCAGTTCGTCCGAAACATATGCGCCGCCGTACTTGCCGAAGTAGCCTTCCGTGTCCGGATAGTTTTTGAAGTAAGTGTCGAATTCGATGCCGTTGTATTTCATGAGTAATTCCTCCGATTGTATTCAGTGAATGTATTGTATTTATGTAGTTTTTTGAATGCGGATAACGGTTCACGCCCGCCATCGTGCGGCAAGGACAGCCATGATTTCACCTCGATAAAAACAAAAAGTCCCCGACAGAAGTCTGTCAAGGACGAATCAGCAAAATCCGCGGTGCCACCTTGATTCACAGCCATGCTGTGCGCTTTGCAGGATACGGCGTGGGCGATATCCCGGACAACTGACGTATGCCCTCACGTTGCAGAATACTCACACAAATGTGTTTTGACTGCACCCTCAGCGGTCCATTGCGACGATCTGGTTCTTACCCGGTTCACAGCATCCCGGGCTCTCTGGAAAGTCATAATCGCCTTTTATCTCCGCCTCAACGGTTTATTATGATTTTAAAGTATAGCACAGCGCCGCCGCTTTGTCAAGGGGATTTCGCATTTTTGTTCAAAATATCGATTTTCAGTACATGATATTGTACATAATGACGGCGTTGACGATACCGAGCAGGATACCAGCCAGAACCTGCACGGGAGTGTGACCCACAAACTCCTTCAGCTTGACTTCGGGAAGGATGTCGGTCTTGCTCATGTGCTCGATCATCTCGATCAGCTCGTTGAGGACGACTGCCTGCTTGCCGGTTTCCAGACGGACGCCCATCGCATCGTGGCAGACGACAATGGCGAAAATTGCGCAGACGGCAAACTCAAGCGAATCGGTGCCGTACACGAGGGAAACGAGCATGCCGAGGGATGTGACCGTCGCAGAATGGCCGCTGGGCATGCCGCCGTCACCGAAGAGCCGGTGGTAGTCGAACTTCCGGTTGACGATGGAATGGATGATGGTTTTGAGAATCTGCGCCGCGAGCCACGACGTCGTTGCGGTCAGAAAGAACGGATTATGCAGCAATCCTAAGAACCAGTTCATACGGGAACTCCTTGCAGAAGGAACGATTTTTTAGATGAATGAAAATATTGTACCATACCTTCGGCGATTTGTCAACCGATTCGGGCACGGCAGATGATTAAAAATGTCGGAAAACGGAACCGGCAGGAAGCTCCATCGAACCTCCCGCCGGAATTTTTATAAATTCGGTTACATCTGCCACGTGGACGCTTCTGCCCAGACGGACGGTTCTCTCGAGAAGTCCACCTTATCCGGATCAATCACGCGCCATTCGTTCCACTTGATGTTCCGCGCCATGCATTCATCGTACAGCGCACGTCCCAGCTCCGCGTCGGGATGCAGCTCCAGCTTCAGGTGACGCCACTGGATGCGGGAACGCCTGACAAAGTCGAGTCTGCCGCCCGCCATTTCTTCCGCCCTGTCCCACCACGCGTCAATCGTGGATTCCATCGCCGCGACCTTTTCGGAATCGAGGTAGTGGAAGGGCTTGGCGAAAATGCCCATGTGTCTCTCCTGCGTGAAGGAGCCCATGAGATCGATGTACGCACGGATATTCCGCCAGCCTTCGCCGTAGTACGCCGCGAGGAATTCGTCCATGTACTGATGATACTTCACGGAGGACATGTAGGGATCCCACATCAGGCGTGCCAGCAGGTATGCCCTCAGCTCAGCAAATTCACCGGAAACGGGAGCGTTGTGTGCGCCTTCCGGATACATGCCGCGGACGTGATGCTCAGCGAAGAACTGCATGTTTTCACGGAGAACATGGAAGTTCGGGAATGTGGGAACGTAGTGCGCGAAGTCCGTGACGTAATCCCAGATATAGATGCGGTTGCAGATTTTGTTCCAGTCGACGATGTCTTCAAAGAATCTGCGGTTCTGCTCACAGGTGATGTCGTTGAGCGGATGGCAGAAGCAGCATTCGATCGAGCAGAGACGGATGCACACGTTTTCGCGGGGCTTGGTGATCTTCGGGACGTTTCTCGTGTACTGGTATGCGAGCGTGTCGATGATGACGTTCGGGTAGTCGTCCTTGATATCGTCGGCAACCGCGTTGACAAAGCGCAGGAGCGTACCCATGTGGCTTCCCTCTTCCGCGTCAACGGCGGCGCATTTTTCGCATTTGCAGTAATTCTGGCAGTCGTTCTGGGAGACGGACACAATGGTGCAGCCGGGATCCTTTTTGAGAATCTCGCGCACGCCAGCCTTGACCTTTTCCAGCACTTCCGGATCGGACAGACACGGCTGCTCATGCTGGGGAACGCCGGTGAACGTCTGCATCGTATGCACGAACGCGCCGTAGCGGATATAGCCGCCCCATTCTTCCGGGATCGGACGGTTGTTGATGCCGTTTTTCAGGCTCCACATGATGTCATTGCCGCACTGCCAGTCGGACTGCCGGTATTCGAACACGGGTGTGTAAGCGTAATCCTCATCCACGATGATGTCGCCGTCGCCGTAGGTTTCCAGTGTGGGAGTGAAGAACCGCACGCCTGCGTAATGTTCGAGGAATTCGTAGACCCCGTGGAGCACACCGCTTCCTCCGCCGCCGAGAATGGTGATGCCGTCTTCCCTTACCTGAATGCGAAATCCGTCGCGGGCAATGTCTCCGGCTGTTTTCAGCGCAACAGTGAATTCGCCGTCATCGGTAATTCCGGCGATTTTATTGAGGTACGACGCCAGCTCCTTTGCCGCGTTCTGCTCGGGTGCGGATGTGCCGGGAACATATTTGACCGCGGTGATTTCCTTCCCTTTTACAATCAGTCTGCGCATGGTCAGTCTCCTTTCGTATTGTCAGAATATTTCGTCAGATCAGCTCGGACGTGTGTGCCGCTTTGGACCGTCTCGGTGCCGCGCCTGCGAGGTGGGAGATGTCGCGGTATTCGGGAAGATCAGCGTCCTCGAACAGATCCGCGGGAACCTGTGACGTCCAGCCGGCTTCGTCAAATTCCGGTGCATCGATGCCCAGCCCGTACAGCACAATCGCCGCAAGGTCACGGATGTTCATCACATCAATCCAGCCCTTCTTCACGCCCCTGCCGGATGCCGCGAAGGTGACGAGTCTTTCTTCATCCGTCCATCCGCCGTGGCCTGTGCCGTAACCGCCGTGGTCTGCAATCACGATGAAGAGGGTGTCGTCGAGAATGCCCGCTTCCTTCACCGCTTCGTATGCGTCGTTCATCAGCTCGTCAACCTCGTGGATGCGCTGTAAGTGCTTCTCCGTGCCGTAGCCGTGACCGTGACCCGCGCCGTCGACGCTGTCAAGCTGGGTGAACAGGAACGTCGGCTTCTTTTCGCGGATGTAGTCACAGATCATCGGCATCAGTTCAGTATCCCGTGCGGTTTCGTGCGCGACGTTCTGGTTGTTCTCAACGATCCCGAAGGTGATGGGATTCCAGTCGCAGTAGGAACCGAGCTCCGCGTCGGGCATAACCTCACGGATGCGGCGGAACAGGGACGGAAACGGGGAGTCGGTGGGATACGGAGTCGAGGATACGATGCCGTTGGTCAGCTTGTGAACCTCGGGACCCACGCCGAGCAGCATGGAGCCCCAACATTCCGCGCTGATGGTCGGATTGGACGAAAGCGCCGTATAGGTCACAGCTCCGTCTGCGAAAATGCGGTCGAAATGCGGCGTATCGGCGTCCTTGATGAAACCGCCCGCGCCGTCAATACCGATCACGATGATGTGCTTGTAGTTCTTCATGATGTCTTCCTCCGGTGTATGGTAATGATTGAAGTTCGATTTATCTGCCGAGCAGGGTCTTCATTGCCGCCCAGCCGCTGTCCGCATAGAATCGGTGTCCGCCGTCTCCGATGACGAGTGCGGTATTTCCGGATGCGCCTGCGGATTCGTACATGGATTCGATGATGCCGTAGGTTTCCTTCACTCCGCCGAGCGGGAAGATATTGTCGTCCTTTCCGCAGACCACGACGAGCTTTTTCGGCGCGATCATTGCCGCAAGGTCACCCATATCGAAGTATTTCGCGATGCCCGGGACATAGTTGCAGGAGCAGTGGTGGAGCGAGACGATGGAATCGTGGTAGGTGCATACGGCGCAGGAGGGCATGTATCCGTCAAAACGATGCTCGAGACATGCCGCGTAATACGTGGTCGTGCCGCCGCCGGAGTTGCCCGTGAGAACGGAGCCTTCCATGGTGACAAGATCCGCGAAATGCAGGAGAACCGCGTCGACGGCACGGGAGATATCCCAGATGCGCTCGCCGATGACAGTCCGTCCGAGAAGGAGCGCGGTCATCACCGGTCTTTCGCATGCGGGGCCTTTTTCCGTTCCGCCGCACAGTCCGAAGCCGCGCTGATCGATCGCAAGAGCCGCGTAGCCTTCCTTCACCGCACGTACGGCAAAATCGCGGTCGCCGCCTTTGATCGTTTCCTCGTCCCCCGGGTATTTCGGCATGCCGAGGGAAATGTGCGAACCCTTCGAATGTCCCTGAAGGCAGACACAGAGCGGCAGTTTACCCATCTGCTGTGCGGGCAGGAGCAGGTCGCAGTGGGCGAAATACCCTTCCTCGGTCTGGAGCGTGAAGTGGATGTGCCGGTTTCCGTTCAGTTCATCTTCCGCGGTGATTTCAAACAGCGGCTCGCACGGGACAAATTCGTCCATCCCGAGAAGCTCCCGCAGTTTTTCGGTGCAGGACGCGCGCCAGACTTCGAAATCGTCCGTGCCGTTGTACCGCATGAGGGGCTTGTTTGCCGCGGAAAGTGCGATGTGATGCTGCAATGGCTGTGTGTTCATGGTCATCCTCCGTTCTGCTTATCATTCAGTCGCTATCAGTGCAATTTTCGACTCTTCCAGCGTCTCGAGCATGGCGATTACGTTTTCGCAGAGCGCGTCACCCGGAATGTCGTGCGTGGGAGCCGCGATCAGACCGCCGTTCGGGAATGCCGCAAGAAGCTCGCGCGTGACCTGACGGATTTCCTCCGGGGATTTCACGGGCAGGTCGCGCTGGGTGCTGATGCCGCCCCAGATTGCGATTTTTCCGTAGATTTTTTCGGCGTAGTCATAGCCGTAGATTTCCGGCTGGAAGGTGTTGTATGCGTTCAGTCCGATTTCGTACAGATCGTCCATGATTTCGCGGATATCACCGCAGGAATGCTGGAGAACGTACTTCCCTGCCGCGCGGACTTTGCCGTACATCCGGGCGAGACAGGGCTTGATGAATTCCCGCCAGCACACCGGACCCATGATAAGCCCCCTCTGCTGCCCCCAGTCGTCGCCGAAATAGAAGCCGTCAAAGTCATACTCCAGCGCAATCTCAATGACGCGGAGGTTCCGTTCGGTGATTTTTTCAAGCAGTGCGTGCACAAATTCCGGTTCCGCCATCATGTCGCACAGAAGATTTTCCATCCCGCGGAGTGTCCATGCCCTCTCGAACAGGGAAAATCCGATCCCTGCGATGCGGAAACGGTCTTCTGCAATCCGGTTCAGCGTTTCCATCTGTGAGCGGATGAAGTCCTCGTCCACCGGCGGCAGTTCAAATCCGTCGAGATCGTCCGTGTCCTCAAGCAGAATCGAGTCGATCACGCCGATGTCCTTGTCCGCGCCCGATTTGTTCCACACGACGCCGTATTCGTCCATGTCAAGCTCCGGACCGACGTTCTTCTGCGGCTTGGTGAGATCGGTCTGGCAGAGGTGGTTTCCGATTTTTCCGAAGAAATCATCCCCGGCGTATGCCCGCATTTTCTCGCGCATCTGACCGGTGAAATTGACCTGATAGGGTATGAAATCCGTTTTTTTGAAATTCAGTGCATCTATTACTCTTTCGCGTCTTGTCATAGCCTTCTCCTGTTACTGATATTTTTATTTTATTATAGCACAATTCCGCCGTACAGAAAAGAGGTTTTGCAAATTCCTCCAAATTTGTGCGGATAAATCAAAAACCGGACGCTCCGCATGAAAATCACACGGATTGTCCGGTCTTCAGCTGTGTTTTACCACTTTCTGTCCCCGGGATTGGGGCATTTCATCTTTTTGAACGCCGCGCGGAACTCAACGTAGCACCCGCATTTCATACAGATGCCCGAGATGAGATGGTCGCAATCACGGCATGCGTCGAGGCGTTTTTGGTACAGCGCATCATCCGCTTTTTCCGTCTCGGACAGCGCGTCCACCTTGGAGCGGATCAGCTCGAACGTGTCGTTTTCCGCCGATTCCCGGAGCAGGCAGCGTTTGCATTCCTTCATCTTAATGCTTACTTGACGAGGAACTTGACGACGGAGCAGGGCGGAATTGTGGTCTTGAAGCCGTCTGCGGTGACTTCGTAGTCCATGAACTCCGTGGTGTGAACCGCGTTCTTGTTTTCGAAATCGTTGTGCGCGTGAACCTCGCCGGTGAGGATTTCCGCAGTCACTTCCTTCACGGCGGTATCCGCGATCTGGCAGGAGATTTCAGCCGCGTCGGTCAGGGAGGTGTTGACGATGGTTGCGACGATGGTGCCGTCTTCCTTCACGGACGCACTTTCGATCAGCTGAGGAGTCTTCTTGTCGCCCTCGAGCACAGGTGTGGTGAGATAGGAGCCGAGAAGCATGTTTTCCTGATGATCCTTATACATCTTAAAGACGTAGTAGGTGGGCGTCAGGATCATTTCTTCGCCATCGGTGAGCGCAACGGACTGAAGCACGTTGATGGTCTGCGCGATGTTCGCCATCTTGACGCGGTCGCTGTGCTTGTTGAAAATGTTGAAGGTCAGACCCGCAACCATGGCGTCGCGGAGCGTGTTCTGCTGGTACAGGAAGCCGGGATTGGTGCCTTCTTCGACGTCGTGCCAGATGCCCCATTCGTCAACGATCATGCCAACGCGCTTCTGGGGGTCGTAGCGGTTCATGATTTCGCCGTGGCGGGTGACGAGCTCGTCCATGTAATACGCCTTCTGGATGGTGATGTAGTATTCTTCATCGGTGAACTCAAGCGCCTTGCCCTTCTTATGCCAGCTGCCCATGACGGTGTAGTAGTGCAGCGACAGGCCGTCCATGTGGTGACCAGCCTTCTTCATCAGCACATCCGTCCAGTTGTAGTCGCCGCCGTTCGGGCCGCATGCGATCTTCTGCGCACGGTTGTTCCAGTCATAGGTGCGGACGTAGGTTGCGTAGCGTCTGTACTGATCCGCGTAGAATTCGGGAGTCATGTTGCCGCCGCATCCCCAGTTTTCGTTGCCGACGCCGAAGTATTTCAGCTTCCACGGGTTCTCTTCCCCGTTTTCGCGGCGGAGATTTGCCATGGGAGATACCGCGTCGGAGGTCATGTATTCGATCCATTCGCTCATTTCCTGCACGGTTCCGGAGCCGACGTTGCCGCAGATGTACGCGTCACAGCCGAGCTGACGGCAGGCTTCGAAGAATTCGTGCGTACCGAAGGAGTTGTCCTCGATGACGCCGCCCCAGTGGGTGTTAATCATCTTCTTGCGGGATTCCTTCGGACCGATGCCGTCCTTCCAGTGGTATTCGTCGGCAAAGCATCCGCCGGGCCAGCGCAGAACCGGAATTCCCATTTCGCGGAGCGCGTCCATGATGTCGGTGCGCATGCCGTTGACGTTGGGAATCGCGGAATTTTCACCGACGTACATGCCTTCGTAAATGCATCTGCCGAGGTGTTCGCTGAAGCAGCCGTAGATGTCCTTGTTGATTTTGGAGATCTTCTGGTTGGGATTGATCAGATATTTCTGCATGGGATTCCTCCGTTGTTTTCTGTATTACTTTGCCGCGAGAACAATGCCGATGCCGTAGCGTCCGCTGTTTCTGGAGAAGAGGGACAGACCGGCGTCATCCTGCATGGTCAGGGTCAGCGTGAATGCGTCCTTTTCCTTCAGCTTGAGAAGCAGATCGGACGGGACGGTGATATCGCACAGGGTTCCGTAGGTGCCGGCTTCTTCGAGCAGGTCATCGACGGGCTGATAATGATGGGACAACGCACCCCGGGAGTCAGCCGGGTCGTCCGAGAGGTAGATCTGACCGACGGATACGCCGTCAATGGAGACATCCATCATGCCGCTCCACTTGCGTGCGTCGGTCTGCGGGAAGGAGTTGCGGTTTGCGCCGGGGTCACAGCGGTAGCCGAGCATGTAGTTGAGATCGATTCTCTCAGCCGTGGTGTCAGCGGGATAATCGTGGGTCATGGGTTCTCTCGTGGACGCTTCGAGCATGAGACGGAGGTTGTCAGCCGATGCGAATCCGGGGATGTCCGCCGTCTGAATTTCCGCCGTGAACGCGCCCTTGCCGAGACCGCTGATCTTGCCCATCGCGGTGGGAACTGTGTTTGCAAAGCCGGATGCGAAATCCTTCGGCTCAAGCACAAGTGCTCCGGTTCTGCCGCCGGTCACGTCGAAGAGAATGCCGTTCTGCATGATTCTCTCGTCCCCGTCGTACAGTGCGAAGGACAGAAGTGCCACGCCGTCGTGCTCGGGAGCCGTAAACGCGATCTTTCCTGCCGGGAATGTGCCGTAGCCGGACCAGACGATACCGATCTCGCCGTCGTCCGCGATGAAGTCACCGTCAAGCGGATCCTGACAGGTGAGCTGCCAGTCGATTTTCAGCAGTTTGCCGTGGCGTTCGTCCGTGAAGCTGGAGCCGAAGAGCGGTACTTCCACCTCATCGCCGGGCTTGACGGTCGTCATGGGAGCGAAGTCACAGCCGAGGTAATCCTGACTGTGCAGATCCTTCAGCGTCATGCCGTAGGTGTCGTAGCCGAAGTCCTTGTCGCCGTTGTCGATCTTGTAGTAGCCGTTGAATTCGTTGACAACATCGTGGAATTCCGTGAAGACGAAACCGCACAGCTTGTCGTGGAGACGGAATTCGTTCATCATATATTTGTACTGCCACGAAATGTCGCTCTCACCCGCGTTGCCCTTGATGCCCCATACATTGCCGCATTCGCTGTTCATGCACGGCACATCCGCCATCGTGTAGCCTTCCTTGTAGTTTGCGGTGGTTCCGGGGTATGCGGTATCGCAGAAATTATCGACGACGCTCTTGACTCTCCTGTATCCGTTGGAGTAGAAGTGCCATGTGTTCACGTCGGTCACAGTGTGGTCGCGGTTGCAGACGGAGTTGTCCTCGATCAGGCGGGTGTCATCCAGCGCACGTGCCTTTTCACAGCAGCGGACAACCCACTGTGCAGTTTCGGGCTTGTAAACTCTGCCCTGATTGCCGTTTTCGTCCACCGGGAAGTGGAACAGACCCCACGTTTCGTTGAAGATGACCCAGTAGAAGATGGCCGGATGGTTGCGGTCGCGGAGGATCTGCTGTGCCATCTCGATTTCATACTGCGCCTGCGTGTCCGGAACGGGTTCGCCCCAGAAGCACGGGATGTCTTCCATGATGAGAAGTCCGAGCCTGTCCGCCTAGTAGAGCTTGATCGGTTCTTCCTCCTTGATGTGGATTCTCGCCATGTTCACGCCGATTCTCTTGAGTCGGAGAATTTCTTCCCGGCAGTCGTCGTCGGACGGAAGCGTGAAGAAGCCCTTCGGGTTGAACGACTGGTCGAGTACGCCGTTGATGTAGTAGGGCTTGCCGTTGAGGGTGATGTAATTGCGGTTGTTTGCGCCGAACTTGCCGGTTCCGATTTCGCGGATGCCGAAGTAAGTCGAGATCACGTCGTCTCCGAGCGCAATGGTGCCGTCGTAGAGATTCGGCTCTTCGGGACTCCACCATTTCGGATCGGTCACAGTGAATGCAACGAGTGCCCTGCCGTCCTTTACCTCAGCGGATGCGGTGATATCGCCGAAGCATGCGGTTACGACAGCTCCGTCAGCTGCGCCGACAGTGGTCACGTCATAGGTCACCGTGCCGTCGAGCTTGGTTTTCACGAAGAAATCCGCGATATACGCCGCCGGACGGGATTCGAGCCACACGGTCTGCCAGATGCCGCGCGCGTTGCCGTAGCCCTGCTTGCCGTAGGTCTGCGATTTCTCGCTCAGGTCGGTGGCGTCCACTTCGATGACGTTGCCGCCGTCGCGGTTCCAGCAATCCGTCACGTCGAATTCGAACCGGTTGTAGCCGCCCTTGTTGGTTCCGACGACGACGCCGTTGCAGCGCACCTCGCAGGTGTAGTCAACCGCACCGAAGACGAGCCAGATTTTCTCACCGCCGGGATTCCACGAAACGGACTTGCGGTAATAGCCGGTGCCGTCCTTTTCCTCGGTCACACCGGAGAGCGGAGATCCCCACGGATAGGGCACTTCGATCGTTCCGGCGTAGGTTTTCTCATTGAGCGAGAATTCCCACGTGCCGTTGAGGTTCAGCCATTCGCTCCGCTGAACGTCGGGCTGGGGAAAACAGGTTTTCAGTACTGCCATGATGCTGATTCCTTTCATTTAATAAAATATTTCTTTGTTGATATTTTACCAGAGAACGCTTCGCGCGTCAAGTACTTCTGTGTATTCGGAGCAAAATCGGCACAAAAAAGACCCGCATGAAGCAGTTTTTACGCATGCAGGTCTTTTCGGTTTTGCATTTTCATCCGACGGCGAGAATCCAGTAATACACGGCACGGCGGTACCACGGCATCTGCGAGACGGCAATCACGATGCGGCGGCGGTACTGCTCAAACCGGAAGAGCTCCTCCCGGGTGAGGGTATGCTGGCTGAATTTTGCCTTCATTGCGAGCGCGTCGAGGAGTGCGGGCATCTCCGTCCCTGTCAGGCGTGCGAGACGTCGGGACTGACGCCAGCGGATGACTGCCATCTCATTCGGCGTGCCCCTGTACCACTGTCTCCTGCGCCATGCGATCCGGATCACTGCCTGTGCGTGGATCACGGCGAGGACTGCGAGGACAATTCCCGTCACTTTCGCGGCTTTTTTCACCCAGTCCGGCAAACGGAACGGCTCTTTTTCAGCGGGCGTGTCATCGGTATCTCCGGAACTGCCTGACGACTGCGATGTTCCGCTGCCGGAGTTCCCCTTGCCGCCGCTGTTTCCGCCGGACGGTTTTGCGCCGTTCTGCACGGGTGCGGTGGTTTCATCGGGTTCGGTTTCGTGGGATTCCGTTTCAGGCGGTACAGTTTCTTCGGGTACAGTCTCCTCCGGTTCCGTCTCGGGAGACTCGGTTTCCTCAGGCTCGGTTTCATCGGTTTCGTCGGGTTCATCCGGTGCGGTCACATCTGCGGGCGGCGAAATTCCTGCGGCGGGCGTTGCTTCGAGAATCCGCCAGACCCCGGAGCCGGAATCGTAATACTCGACCCACGCGTGCGCTTCGTGATTCGTCACCGGCGTTTTTTCGTCCGCCTGACAGTGGATCAGGTAGCCTTCGACATACCGCGCGGGAATCTTGGCGGCACGGAGCAGAACGGCGGCGGCAGTTGCGAAATGGACGCAGTAGCCGGTGTCGCTCTCAGTGAGGAACCAGCGCGCAAAATCCCCGTTTTCCTCCGGCATCGCGGCAGTGGACAGATCGTAGGACGCGCTGTTCCGGACATAACCGGCGATGGCTTCGGTTTTGCTCCACTCGGATGCATTGCCCGAGACGATCGTTTTCAAAAGCTCCTTCGCCCATTTGTACGTATCCGCAGGCAGATCGGTGTAGTGGTCTTCGTCGGGAGCTGTACCGGTCTTCTTCATCGGAACGCGCGCGACGGGATAGCTGTACACGCTCTCGTTTTCGTCGTTCTCCGCATAACCGGAAATCAGCTCAATTTCGTCGGTTGTGTAGTACGGCACATATCGGAATCCCTTCACACCGAACGTCCAGACGGTCACATTTCCCGTTCCGGATGGGGCTGTGGTGAAGGTTTCGTGCCTGAGTTTCGTCGATTCCCAGTCCGTTCCGGTGTAGACGTCATAATCGCGCCCGCGGAGGTAGAGTGCACCGTCAAACGGAGAGGTGACGCGCATCACGGAGTAGGTGTAGTCGCTTTTCGGACCGACATCGCGGAGATCCAGACTCTGTGCGGCGTGAAATCCCGTGAAGCTGCCCTTGACAACCGCTTCCGCTGTATCACCGATTTGCTCAATCATCCCGGTGACGTTTTTCTGAAGCTCCGCCGCGCGGTTGACATATTCCTCCTGCGGATTGAGCGCGAACAGAAGAACCAGCGCCGCCGCAGACGGGATGAGCACACGGAAGGTCAGCTTCGGATACTGCATCGGACTCTGCCGCCGGACCCAGTCGGTCAGGAGCAGGATCACAATCGCCGCCATCATCGGCAGAAGAACGATCTCGTCCGGGAGGGTATCCGTCGTGATGAGGCACAGCACCAGCGGCAGAATCACCGGTACGATTGCCGTAAACAAGGGACGGCTGCGGCAGATGCAGAAATTCACAGCCATCGCGATCAGGTATGCAAGCAGGATCAGGGCGAGATCGATCCCGTCCGTCACCGGCTCGCCGATGGTCTGCCAGTTGTAAACATTGTGATAATGCGAGCTGATCGTATAAGCAAGGGACTGAATTTCATCCCACAGTGCCCCGTCCTGCCAGATGGCAAAGGCGCCGCGGACGGAGAGAAGCACGATCCCGATCCAGCCGAAGCGGAAGAACCACAGCACAGCCGGAATCACGGCGAACACGGCGCACCAGATCAGAATCCACCCGGAATGCGCGGCACTCAGGTCAAATCCCGTGACGATGCATCCGACGGCAGAGACTGCGAACACGAACGAATACAGCGCGGCGAGGACGTGACGGAGGATTTTAGTCTTCATCCGGCTCACCTCCTATGTGATACCGCAGGACGGATGCGTATTCGGTTTCGGTCAGCGATCCCTCCGGGGCATACGGCGCGCACAGCAGATCGTCGACGCAGTCCGCAAGCTGGGATTGTTCCCGGATGAACCACGATTCCAGTCCGTTTCCGGTCAGCGCGAGAACTTCAAATGCCGCACCGCGTCCGAGCAGGCGTTCCCCGTAGGAAATCAGGCGGGTGAATTTCCGGTCAAGCTCGTCCGGTGTGCCGCTGATATCGATTGTCAGGAGCATGAGTCCCTGATCCGGCTCCATCGGCTCGCGAAGCATCATTTCGTCCACCTTCGCCGAGAGCTTCCAGTGCACCAGATTCAGGGTGTCCCCGGGTCGGTACGGTCGGATTTCGTGGTTTTCCGCGTATCCGCCGCCATGTTTCGGACGCCATGCGCGCGCAAGATACTGCGACAGCTCACCGGGAATCGGAATTTCCTTCGGCGACGGCATCACGCGCACGGTCGAGGACGGCGGCTTGCGGACATTCAGCGAAAACAGACCGAGCCAGTCGTAGACCTTCGCCGTTTCCGTCCGCACGATGAGTCCGCCGCAGTGCTCCGTCGGGAGTGCGTCACCGGATTTCATCAGCCACGATTCGCCCGTGATCGGCTTTATGACGCGGACACGGCATTTCAGCGGCGGGCGGACTCCGGAAAAACGTGCCTCCAGCCGGATCTGTGCGTCCGATTCCTGCGTGAGCTTCTCCGGCACTTTCAGTCTCAGCTTCGTGCTCAGCATTGCGCGCAGGCTCAGAATCAGCGAAAGCCACGGCAGAAGAAGCACCGCCAGCAGCACAATCCACGCAAACCACTTCTGATAGGCGAGGTAAAAGGTCAGGCATCCCGCAATTCCGAGGATGTAAAGAAATCTGCGGTCAGCCATATCAGCGCATTCTCGGAGCGGGCGTTTGCTCCACGATTTCTTTCAGGATTTCGTCCGCACTTCTTCCCTGCGATTCCGCTTTGGACGAGAGAAGCAGGCGGTGCGCCGTCGTCCATGCGAAAACCTCACGCACATCCGCCGGAACAACGTAGTCGCGTCCTCTCAGCTGTGCGGCGGATTTTGCCATCGCAGTGACGGCGAGCGTTGCACGGGGACTTGCGCCGCGGAGGATATCTTCGGACGTTCTCGTTGCCGTGATCAGATCGACGATGTATTTCACCACCGCTTCGTGGACGTAGGTTTTCTCAACTTCGTCCTGCATCGCCGCCAGATCCGCACGGCTCATCAGCGGAGCGAGCACCTTGACGGGATTGACGCCCTGCCGGCTGAGAACCATCGCGACCTCGTCCTTCGGGCTGGGATAGCCGAGGCTGAGCCGGATCATGAAGCGGTCCATCTGGCTGTCCGGGAGCATCTGCGTTCCTGCGGCGCCGGTGGGATTCTGCGTTGCGATGACGACGAACGGCTCGGGCAGAGGATGGCTGATCCCGTCGACGGTGACCTGCCCTTCCTCCATGGCTTCGAGCAGAGCGGACTGCGTTCTTGATGTGGCACGGTTGAGCTCGTCCGCGAGGAACAGATTGCACAAAATCGCGCCTTTCTGATAGTGCATTTCGCCGGTATTCCGGTCGGGAATGGAGTATCCGGTCACATCGGACGGGAGCACGTCGGGCGTAAACTGAACACGGTTGTATTCAAGATCGAGTACCCGCGAAAAGGCGAGCGCCATCGTGGTTTTGCCGACTCCGGGAACGTCCTCGAGCAGGATATGCCCCTTTGCGAGAATCGCGGCGAGCACCCGCAGAAGAACCGCATCCTTGCCGACGACTGCCTGCCGTACCTGTGCGAGAATCTGCTGGGCGTAAACGGACACCGCGCTGTCTTTCGTCTTCACAAAAATTCCTCCTAACTGCATCTGTGGATAAGTATTTTTAATATTATAGCATAGACATATGAACAAATATGGAATAAACATGTAATTTTGCCGCATAAAACAGAAAAACCGGAAATCTTCGGTAAAAAAGACTTCCGGCTTGCATCTGGTGTCCCAAAGAGGACTCGAACCTCCGATCTACCGCTTAGGAGGCGGTTGCGTTATCCACTACGCTACTGGGACATCCTTCGTATTATACCACATTCCCGGGAATAATGCAATAGTGACGGCGGAATTTTCTCACCCGCTCTTGCAAAATCCCGTC
>JAFUQY010000161.1 GCA_017472105.1 Clostridia bacterium
CCTCGCCATGGAGAGCGGAAATCTCGCGCAGATGATGTTCGTCGTCGGAACGGATCACGGCGGATCGGGACACACCGGCTGGGAGGACAATCTCGCCCTTGCCGCACGGCTTCACACCGCAATGGAAGCGGAGAATCCCGGTCTGATGCGTCCCATCAATCTGCGGAGCGCGTCCTTCAATCAGCAGTACACATCCGGCTCGCTGATTCTGGAAATCGGCTCCTGCGCGGGATCACTGGAAAACGCCGTCCGGTCCGCCGAAATCTTCGCACATGCGCTCGCGGATGAAATTATCGGGTAGTTTACGCGCCGAACATCATCTCGTCCGCTGTCGCAAGGGACGGGAGCATGATATCGGGCTGATCGCATTCTGCCGCGGAAAGGGCGTCATCAATCTTCGTCTCGCCCGTCAGAACAAGCACAGCCGTGATGCCGTGACGCTTGCCGGTAGCGATATCGGTGTAGAGACGGTCGCCGTAGATGAGCATGTCCGCCTTCGCTTCTCCGGTGATTTCGGAGATCATCTCAACGGTTTCCGGATACGGCTTGCCGAAATACGTGGGTTCAACGCCGGTCGATGCCGTAACGCATGCCGCAATCGCACCGCTGTCCGGGATGAAGCCGGTTTCGGTCGGGCAGTTGTAGTCGGGATGCGTGCACAGAAATTCCGCGCCGTAACGGATGAAGTCGCATGCCACGGTCAGCTTCGCGTAATCGAGCGTGGTGTCGAAGCTGGTGACAACAATATCCGCGTTCCGTCCGTCGGGCTTGCCGTGCTCGTCGCAGACCATGTCGATGCCGTAGGACTTGAACTGGCGGTACAGCTCGGGCGTTCCGAGGAGATAAACGGTCTTTCCCGCTCTCTTCCGGGTCAGGAATGCCGCGGTCACGTTGCCGGAGGTGCAGATTTCCTCAGGCTTCGGGTCAAATCCCAGACGGGTCAGCTTCTCGAGATAGAACACCGGGTCGTGGGACGCGTTGTTGGTGAAGAAGAGGACGCGCTTTCCGTTTTCGCGGAGCTTGTTGATGTAGCGGACCGCAAAATCAAACGGCTGACCGCCGAGGTAAATGGTGCCGTCCATGTCAAAAACGAACAGCTTCTTGGATTTGAGCAGCTCAGCGGACTGAACATAATCTTTTTCGGTAAGCATGATAACTTTCCTTTCGGGTTGTATAGATTTATTTGAATTGATATTTTAATTGAATTTTTCGCATAAACCTGCCGGATATCCGCAGAAATGTTGATTTTCCCATCCGATTGTGCTATACTGTAAAGAAAAAGCACAAAAAACGGAGAATCATCTCATGGCACATATAATCATCGGCATCGACATCGGCGGAAGCACCACCAAAATCGTGGGATTTGACACCACCGGCGGCAGGAATACTCTCGTTGCGCCCCTGTTCGTGAGAGCAACCGACCCGATCACGTCCATCTACGGCGCGTTCGGCAAGTTCCTCGACGTCAACGGCTATTCCCTCTCGGACATCACCAAGGTCATGGTAACGGGCGCGGGCTCGTCCTACATGTCCCGTCCGATCTACGACCTGCCCTGCGAAAAGATCGCGGAATTCAACTCCATCGGGCTCGGCGGTCTGTATCTGAGCGGACTGGACAAGGCTCTCGTCACCAGCTGCGGCACCGGTACGGCACTGGTCTACACCGAACGGGGTAAGGAACCGAAATACCTCGGCGGTACGGGTGTGGGCGGCGGTACCCTCGTCGGTCTGTCAAAGAAGATGCTCGGCATGGACAACGTCAACCACATCTCCGAGCTTGCACGCGACGGCGACATTTCCAACATTGACCTAAAAATCAAGGACATCACCAAGTCCGACATCGTGCCCGGCTTCGGGGATATCATGACCGCGTCCAACTTCGGCTCCGTGAGCGATATCGCAACCAAGGCGGACCTCGCGCTCGGCATCATCAACATGGTCTTCGAAACCATCGGCATGATGTCCATCTTCGCGGCACGGAATTTCGGCATCCGCGACATCGTCCTCACCGGCAATCTCTCCGGCGTGGAACAGGCTCCGCAGGTTTTCGGCACGCTGAACAAAATGTTCGACATGAACTTCATCATTCCCGAAAACTCCGCCTTCGGAACGGTCATCGGCGCGGCTCTCTCCGGAATCAACGGATAATAACATTATAGCAGACGAAAACACAAAAATCAACCCCGATCGGGATGCTGCGGCAATCTCATCGGGGTTTTGCCGTGCTCTGGACTCAACGGATCGTCAAGTCCCGAACAAGTGATTGAGTATTGATTTCACGCCGACGCCCCTGTATAATAGAGTCAACGGTACCGGACAAATCCACACAAAGGAGAACTGACATGACCATTGACATCGGAAACACCATCAAAAATCTGCGCACAAAAAAGCGCGTCACGCAGAAACAGCTCGCGGCGTATCTCGGAATCACCGATGCAGCTGTCTCCCGCTGGGAAAACGGCACCGGATACCCCGATATCGAAATGCTCCCGTCCATTGCGTCGTATTTTTCCGTCACCGCGGATGAGCTGCTCGGGATCAACCGGGACGAACGCACCGCACATCTCGCCGCAGTCCGCCGGAAAATGAAGCTCATCGACGACGCCGGAGACAACGACACGGAGGAAGCGGTTGAGCAGGCGCGGATCTGGGCAGCGGAATTCCCGGGTGAGGAGGATGTGCAGGAATATCTCGCCTGTACCATCTGCCGCTATACCATGTGGGACGAGCGCCCGAAAAAGGGACTGCTTGAAGAAGCCGAGAAGATTTACACCACCCTCATCGAAACGACCGCCGATCCCGAATTCCGCAGCTGCATCATCGAACAGCTTGCCGTACTGTACGCCGTCGGGTTCCGCGATCTGCACAGGGCTGAAATCACCGCCGACCGTCTGCCGAAGATGCGCTGCTGCCGTGAGGAAGCGAAGGCCAACATGTTTTCCTACCGCTATCTCTGCCGCGAGGAGTCGGACAGATATATCATATTCCGGCAGGATTATATCAGAAAGCTCACCGATTCGCTCGCACTGACCATGCTGCATTACATCGACGACGACATTCCCGACGATCCCGACCGCCTGGATGAGAAAATCGGGTATCTCGAAACGCTCATCCATCTCTATCACACCGTGTTCGGCGACAACATGCTCTTCTTCCACGACCGCGTCTCCTCGCTCTGGAGAGTGATCGCAACCTATTATCTCGATCAGGAAAAGTACGACGACGCCCTCACCGCGCTTGAGAAGATGACGGAGCACGCCGTTCTCTGCGGTAAAATCGAACCCGGCACCGCGTATTCGTCTCCGTTCACCGACCGCATCGTGTACGAGGGCCAGACCGCAGACTGCCACATCAACGAAGCCCACAACTGCGCGTACTACTGCCGAAACCGCATGCATCAGGAACGCTACGATCCCATCCGTGACACCGAACGGTTCCGTGCAGTTCTCGCATCTCTTGACGAAAACGCGGAATAACAAAATCAGCCCCGATCTCAGGTGATCCACTCTCCTGAAACCGGGGCTTTCCGTATTTTTCTTATTCCTCAAAAAACATCCGCGTCACGATGGCATCCGCCGCACGGTCCGCATCCGCAGAATTCACAAGCAGTGTCATCTTCACATCACTTGTCGTCACGCCGCAGAGCCGGATTCCCGCGTCCCAGAGACACCGGAACAGATCCGCCGCACTTCCCGCACGACCGTTCAGACCGTCACCCGTAACGCACAGCTTCGTGCACTGCCGCTCGAGCACAATCTCCGTCTCCGCGTGTTCTCCGAGCAGATCATGGAGAATTTCCTCCGTTCTGTCCGCAGAAGCGAGCGGAACCGTGAATACAATGTCCGCCCTGCGGTTATAGGAAGCCGTTTGCAGAATCATATCCACATCGGCACCGCCGTCCGTGATCGCCGCAAAGATCCGATACGCCAGACCCGGCACATCCGGCGGATTTTTGATATACACTGCCGCCGCTTTGTCATCCCTTGTCATTACCTGTACCGGCATCGGATGTCCTCCCAGATAGATAAACTCAAAATAATCAGCCGAGCACACGGAGTGCACTCTTCACGCACACCTTTTCACGGATCGCGTCAAGCTGAGAAGCCGTCAGACCTTCAGCAAGCACTTCCACGGTGCCGTTTTCATCGGAAATCACGTCCGCCGCGCCGCATACATCGCGCAGGAGTCCGGTCAGTTCAGCCGCACCGCATTCCGCACGGATGTAGGTCGCAAAGGGGATTTCCTCAAACTTCGCCGGCTTCACGTCGGATTTCGCAAACACAGGGGTATATTCCCGCTCAGCCGCTCCGCTCAGAACCGCGCATACATCGGCAATCACAGCACCCGCCGTCGGATACCGTCCCGCACCGCGTCCGTAATACAGTATATCGCCGCACGCGGAAGTTGTTACCATAATTCCGTTGAAAACATCCTGGATGTGCGCGAGCGGAACATCGTTCTTCACAATCATCGGGCATACGCGCGCACAGATCACGCCGTCGGTATCCGCACCCGCAATGAGCTTCACTGCCCCGCCGAGCTTCTTTGCCGCCGCGATATCTTCCGCCGTGAGGTTCCGGATGCCTTCCGCGTACACGTCCTCACCGTTCAGGAGAACACCGGTCGCAAGTGCCGTGAGAATGATGATCTTTCTCTGCGCGTCGATACCGTCCACGTCCGCGGTGGGATCCTTTTCGGCGTATCCGAGCATCTGCGCTTCGGAAAGTGCCGCCTCAAAGGAACAGCCCTCTTTTTCCATCTTTGTGAGAATATAGTTCGTCGTGCCGTTGACGATGCCCGCGACTTTCTGAATCCTGTCGCACGCCACGGAAGTCAGAACGGAGCGGATCACCGGAATGCCGCCGCCGACGCTCGCTTCAAAGAGGTACTGCACGCCGTTTTCCTTCGCACATGCGAGGAGTGCGTCACCGTAGTTTGCGACAACTTCCTTGTTGGAGGTGACGACGGATTTGCCCGCCTTCATGCATGCTGTGGAGTATTCGTAAGCCGGATGGGATCCTCCCATGGTCTCGCAGACAACGGAAACCTCCGGGTCGTCCAGAATCGGCTGAAGCTCGTGCACAACGCGGTCAGCGTAGGGAGAATCCGGGAACTCGCGCAGGTCGAGAATATACTTCACCTGTACATCGTCACCGACGGTGCGCTTCACTTCGGCTATATTGGTTTCCAGAACAGCCGTGATGCCGCCGCCCACAACGCCGTATCCGATAATTGCAATGGATTTCATGTCAACCTCACAGTAACTTGCTGTCAATTACATCTGTAATCAACGACAGAATTCGCTTATTATAGTATTTTACCATAACGCCGGTATAAAATCAATACCATTTGCGTCAAAATTGATTTCTTCACAGCTTTCCTTCTTGGTCAAAACGACACGATCCGCCAAACGAAAAACCGGCAGCGCATCCTGTGTGGGACAAACTGCCGGTTCAATTGCATTATTCCGTGAGATCCGCCGCGGGATCCGCTTCCGCGAAAGCCGCCGTAAACAGTTCACGGAGTCTGTCGTGCCTGCCGCTGAGGAAGAGCCAGCCGAAGAGGCATTCAAGCCCCGTCGCGCGCCGGTATTCCGCAGGGGTGCTGGATTTCGGTACGGAGGTGTGTCCGTTGTTGCGGCCGCGCCTGAATTCCGCCGTTTCCTCTTCCGTCAGCAGGGGAAGAAGCGTTTCCACGACGCGGCTCTGGACATGCGCGGTGACGTACTTGAGGGATTCCACGGAAGGACGGGCGACACCCTTCTTCACGAGATATTCCCGCACGTACAGTTCATACACGCAGTCGCCGAGATACGCCAGATTGGCGGAGGAAATCTGGGACGGGTCGTTCATTCTGTCATTCACCATGGGGTCTCCTTAAATCACGTTCATGAAGTACCGCATCCGCAGTTTCTGACCCGCGGGAAGTGCGGCGTAAACAGAGGACTGGATTTCGTGGAGGTATTCGGCAAGCGTGCAGAGTTCACGGAAGGTGAGCCGGCCGCCGAATTCTTCCTTTTCGATAATATTCATGACATCGGTGATCCGATGCTTGGAAATGTCGGTGTAGTCCTCGTCAAGACGCGCCGCGTATTCCGTGGGAAGCTCACCGGTCTCATGCGGGCATCCGAGTCCGTCGAACACATCAAAGATGCAGTCGATGATGGCACGTGCGGACGCATGTACGTCGGTTTCACCGTTCATCCACTTCGCTTCGTTCTTTGCCGCCTCCACAAGCTCGCGTCTCTTCGTCATTGCCTTGCCTGCACGGACCTTGAGAACCGCCCAGATGCCGGAGAGCACGATGAGAATGCCCGCGACAACGGCAATCGCGATCAGAGCCGCGGTGTAGTCGACCTCTTCCTCTTCGCCGAAGAGAACGTCGATGGTTTCATCCACTTCGGGAAGATTGTCCTTGACGGTTACCTTGTTCTGGTTGATGCCGGAGGATGTGGAGGTGCTGGACGACGCGATATCGTACATTTCTTCCGCGTAGGAAGGCGTGCATTCGTAGGTCACCCAGCCCATCGCGGGATAGTAAACTTCAATCCACGAATGTGCGTCGTAGTCGCGTACCGCCGTGATGTAGGTGGAGGTTGCGTCCTGCGAGTAGTTGCGGTTCCAGCCTGCCGCGATGTAGCCTTCATCGTAACGGACCGCGAAGCCCAGTTCTCTCAGAAGTGCAACGGCAGAGGTCGCAAAGTGCACGCAGTAGCCCTGTTTGATATCGAACAGGAACGCTTCCAGATTGCTGTCCGCTTCGATCACGTCGACCATGACCGGATTGCCTTCTTCATCGAGGACGACATTGCCCTCTTCGTCGAGAAGCTCGGTCTGCGGGCATACGGGATCGAGGGTGTAGGTGTAGTTCTCCTCGTCGCGCAGGTAGTTGATGACCGCCATGATCGCTTCATGACGCGGGATCACTTCGCCCGTTGCGGCGTCGGTGAACCAGGATTCGTAGTAGTTGCCGTACAGCTCTTCGTTGGTGAGCCGCTTGATCTGGTATTCGGACATCTTCTCGATTTCGGTCTTGTCGTGAACGGGCTTTTCGTTCATCACAATACCCGCGTCGGCAAGGATATCCTGTGCCAGGTCTGCAATCGCGTCACTTCCGAAGGTGGTGCGGTAGGTGGATTCCGCGTAATCACGGTAGTTGAGCTCCGTGTTGTATGCGGAGTGGAACGTGCGGCGCTCACCGGAAGTCATGGCGAGGTACATTTCCACAAAGTTCTGCTTGTAGGGATATCCGAGCGCATCGGCTTCTACGGCGAACATTTCCGCAAGGACGGTCAGATCGCTGCCGGTGATCTCAAGCGTGCCGAGTCCGGTTTCATAGGTGTAGGTATTTTCTTCCTTGAAGAGGATGTTGCCGCTGATCTCGGACGTGATGATGTCAATCGCATCGGCATACTTCTTCGCGAGCATGTAGTATTCAATGGAGCCCTCGTAGTTGTCGCCGACTTCCGGAACCTTCATGACGGGGTTGGACGCGAAGACGGAGTAGGAGGTGCCTTCCTCGAAGAAACGGGAGGAATAGATACCGTCGTAGTACGCGGAGTACTTGCGCGCGGTGGGTTCGAGGGAGCCGTAGTCCATGAGTCCCTTTTCCGCATTGATGATCGCGGGCAGGAAGAGAATCTTGGACGTGCCGGAGCGCCGCTCGAGATGCACCTGGAACACACGGAATCCGTAGTCGTCGAAGTTGCGGTACTGGTCAACCTTTTCCAGTCTCAGCGCTTCCGGATAGAGGTACTTGTTGTAGAAATAATGGATGTTGTCGGGCGTATAGGAATTGCCGAACCGTGCGCGGTATGCGAGAACCTCGTCGGAGTCGGCGGAAGACCAGTAGTCGGTCTCAAGGTCGTAGTCCGAGCCGATCCAGCTTCTCATGTAAACAGGTGCGGCATAACCGGTTTCCGCCTTGAACAGGAGCTGACCGGTGTACTGGGGCGTATTGAAGTCAACGGTTCTCGGATTCAGTTCCGCAACGCCGCCGTACATGGCGAGGGAGTTGAGGTCCACGTCGTCGCCCATGAGGTACGCGGTCACGTAGGTACGCACGAGCTGCATCCGGTTGTTGATGACGTCAATGATGGGGAAATTCTTCTTGATCGCAACAAGCGGGAGCCAGATGGAGAGGAATGCAATGAGCATCGCCATGCCGCCCGCAAAACCTGCTGCCGCGCGGATCTTGAAGGATTTCACTTCTCCGGCGTTCTTTTCGCGTCTCGCTTCCTTTGCCGCCGCTTTTGCATCGACTCTGGACTTGCTCAGGGACGCGAGCTCATCGGCATTCTTCGATTTCTTCGCGGTTGCGGCTCTTGCGCGGAGCTTTCTGCGTTCTTCCTTTTTCGCGAGCTTTGCGGCTTTCTTTTCTTCCTTTGCGGCGAGTTTTGCAGCCTTTTTTGCCTTCTTTTCCGCAGCAAGACGGAGCTTTTCCGCCTTTTCGTGCTCTTCCCGATCCTTCTTGTCCTTGGCATAGACAGCGGCACGGGCTTTCTTTGCGGCAGAACGGGACATGCCCGCTTCAATGGCAGTGTTGTAC
>JAFUQY010000162.1 GCA_017472105.1 Clostridia bacterium
GGGAGTGAACTGGTATGGTGGCGTTTGCTTCAGGGGATTCTGTCTTGACCACGTGAAGCTTTGGTTGTATGATTTCGCTCTACGGATGAATTTTCAGATTGCAGCTGAGGGTGCGATGCCGATTGGTGCGTACCAATGTATTAGAAGAGCGTGAGCGAGTTCGCAGGGACCGCCGAGACCCTGCTCACAGTAGCCGTGGTGCGATCGATTGATATCGTTATTTGGATTGTTTCTGTTCCGGGCTCACGCGCGCCGTGGAGGATGGCGGATGTTTCACGTGAAACAATTGGTGGATGAAATATGTCGTATGTACATCATAATTATACTACATACTACAACACAAGTCAATACCATATCGCAAATTAATACGCAAAACTTCAAATTTAAAACTCACGCCTGCTTCATCCCGCTTTCGGCAGAAGGATCGATATGACGGTACCTTCCTCGGTTTCTTTTCGGCTTGATTCGACGGCAATTCCGGATTTTTTGATGACGTCGACGGCGTGGTCGATGGAGTTATAGAACAGTCGGATATCGCGGATGACGAGCTTCATGCGCTGTTCACTTTTCGCTGGTTTTGCCTGCATTTCGTCGAACCGGGACTTCGCGCACAGCATGGATTCGACGTACTCCTCAGCCTGCGCGACGTTCATGTGTCTCTCGACGATGGTTCTGAGGATGGCGATTCTCTCGTCGGCGGAATCAAACCGGAGGAGAGCGCGGGAATGGCGTTCGGTGAGTCCGTTTTCGAGAATGAGTGTCTGTTCCTCCTCGGTGAGACGGAGCAGGCGCATTTTATTCGCAACATACGACTGGCTGACGCTGAGCTTCTGCGCGCACTGTTCCTGCGTCATTCCGGTGAGGCGGATGAGGGAGGCGATTGCGGCGGCTTCTTCGAACATGGAGAGATCCTCGCGGTGCAGATTCTCGATGATGGCAAGCACGGCGGCGTCTACTTCGTTTGCGTCGATGGAAACGCACGGAACCGCCGTCAGACCGAGAATTTCCGCGGCGCGCAGTCTTCTTTCCCCGGCGATGAGGACGAACAAGCCGGAATTTGTTTCACGTGAAACATTTTCGGTTCTGTGCACGATGAGCGGTTCGATGATGCCGTGTTCACGGATGGAATCGGCAAGGGCGTCGAGTGCGTTGTCGTGAACGATTCTGCGGATGCGGTCCTCCGGCACGATAATGTCGGAAATTGGGATTTCGCGTACGATTTTGGTGATTTCCTTGAGTTTGCCCCAGAACATGGAATAGGTGTACCTCCGGTTTATGAATTTTGGGTGATACGATTATACCACAGGACTGCCGTTATTTCTGTCACAATGTCACTGGAAAATCGCGGGTGATTGCGGGGGAAAAAAGAAAAAATCCCGCACGGTGACGGGACTTTGTATGAATGGTTCGCACGCTGTCGGGGAATCTCAGCCGAGGGCGCGTTTTGTGATTTCAGCGTAGCGGCGCGGGTATTTTGCGGGAGTGGGCGAAGTCTTGCGGTAGAGGACGAGGCAGCGCTTATCCCCGCCGGGGATTTCGTAGTCGATGACGGCGATATTGGTGAGCCCGAGGACGCGTCCGGCTTTATCGGCAATTTCCAGTTCGCCTTCAATATTGGACTTGAGCGCGCAGAAGTGACCGCCGACCTTGACAAACGGGCCGCACAGCTCGATGAGGACGGGCAGAGCCGCAACCGCACGTGCCGTGACGAGATCGAACGACTGACGGAGGGTATCGTGAGCGA
>JAFUQY010000163.1 GCA_017472105.1 Clostridia bacterium
CCAGAGCGGACCAGATCAGCGTTTCGTCCCACCCGGCAAAAAGATGGGCGGCTGGATGTGTCTGTGTCATGATGACACCGCCTTATTTCAGTGATTTGTTATTCTGCCGACGCCATATCCGCGAGCGTGCGTGCAGTGAGAGCCGTCAGCTTTTCCGCCTGATCGAGCACAGTCTGCGGCATCTTCAGCGAGCAGGTTCCGGCAGTTTCCGCTGTTGATTCCGGTTTTCATGGCTGTACTCCTTTTTCCGGCAGAGGGATTTTTTGAAATTATAACATTGTACGGCGGTTTTGTCAAATAGTATCGCGGAATTTCGCGTTATTTTTTCATTCCGGTAAATTCCCGCATCTATTGCAAAATCCGCGGAACTGTGATAAACTGAAGAAAAACAGAACAACGGAGGGAATCCCATGTCATCCGTCAGAATTGATTTTTCGAAACCCGTCGGGAAGATCAAGCCCGTTCACGGCGTCAACAGCGGCCCGCAGACCAAGGTGTTCACCTACGACGCGTCGGAGCTGTTCCGTGAGATCGGCATCCCGTACTCCAGACTTCACGACACCGAATACCCCTACGGGAGCGGCGAATTTGTCGACATCCACTGCGTGTTTCCGGATTTCGATGCCGACGAAAACGATCCCGCATCGTACAATTTCGGGCTGACCGACTGCTACATCAAAGACGCGCTCGACGTCGGAACGGATCTCATCTACCGTCTCGGCGAATCCATAGAGCACGCACCCGTCAAGCGGCACATCCATCCGCCGAAGGATTTTGCGAAATGGGCGCGGATCGCGGAGCACATCATCCGGCATTACAACGAAGGCTGGGCGGGCGGTCACCGGTGGGGCATCCCATACTGGGAAATCTGGAACGAACCCGATCTCGACGTCAATTCCGCAAACAAGAAATGCTGGAGCGGCACGGTCGCGCAGTTCCACGATTTCTTTGAAACGACGGCAAAGCATCTGAAATCCTGCTTCCCGGAGCTGAAAATCGGAGGACCCGCAATTG
Organism: Clostridia bacterium; assembly: GCA_017472105.1. The sequence continues at coordinate 1,015 of JAFUQY010000163.1, forward strand.
CCGGAAAGTACGGCTGGGCATCGGATTTTCTGCACGAAATGAGCCGGCGCGGGGTTGGACTGGACTTTTTCTCGTGGCACCGCTATACCGGAAATCCCGCTGATCTTGGGGATGCGGCTGACCGTTACCGCGCGCTCATGGACGAATGCGGTTACCGCGATGCCGAAATGCTCCTTGACGAGTGGAATTACATGGAAAACTGGGGAAATCAGCCGGAATCGTTCCGCAGGCTGGTCGGAATCCGCGGAGCCGCGTTCTGTGCCGCAAGCCTGATTGTGATGCAGAAGTCCCCTGTTGACGCCGCTGCATATTTTGAAGCCGACGTCATCAAGGAGTGGTGCGGCCTGTTTGAAGTGGAAGACATGGCGATCGATTCCCTGGCAAGCAGCCGTCGTCAGGGCAAGCTGAAACCGCGCAAGCCGTTCGTGTCGTTCCGGGAGTTCGGCAGACTGTACAGAATCGGCACGGAAGTTTTCAGCGAAAGTGACAACGGAAACATGCATGTCTGCGCCGCCGCGAATGCAGCCGAAGCCGCCGCACTCATCGCCGTACGGGACATCGATGCCGGATTCTGCGAAATCACCCTCACCGGACTCGGACCTGACACCCGCTTCACGGTCATCAAAACCGATCAGAACGGCACGGATATCCCCGTCGGAACCTTCGCAAGCACCGGCGGCACCATGACCCTGACCCTCCCGTTCGACGGTGACAGCGTTATTGCACTGCATAATGCATAATGAAAAGCCTGTACGTCTGTAAATGGACATACGGGCTTTTTTCATTGTGCATTATGAATTATGAATTGCTTCAAGCGCTGCTTTTTTGCTTTCACCGATTGTGTGATACGCAAGCAGCTCGTGCGGGAGATTCCGTGCGGCGCAGTAGGCTTGGATTCGCTCCAGTTCATCGCCGTCGTTGTAACTGGGAATCACGGGCGTGCGGATGATGATCTGCTTTCCCGTGCCGATCAGACGGTCGAGGTTTTCGAGAATCAGGCGGTTTCCGGCTCCCGTTCCGGCTTTGTGGAGTTTGGGATCGAGCGCTTTGATGTCGTAGAGAAAGCAGTCCGCGTACGGGAGAATTTTCTCAAAACTGCTCCACGGCACGTTTCCTGCGGTGTCAATCGCGGCGGAGATTCCGTTTTTCTGACACATTGCCGCCAGAGATGCGATGAAATCCGGGTACAGCATGCATTCGCCGCCCGAGAAGGTCACGCCGCCGCCGGTCGCATCGTAGTAATCCCTGTCCGCCGCGATGACTGTGTATAGTTCTTCGGCTGTGTACTGCCGTCCGTAGAGCTTTCTCGCCTCAGCCGGGCAGTTTTCGGCGCATTTTCCGCAGAGTTCGCAGGAGTTCCCGTGTTCGCAGACCGTCCGGCAGACACCGCATCCGATGCATTTTTCCGTCAGCAGACCGAGCTGTGCGCGCGGGGACTTGCTTTCGGGATTGTGGCACCAGCGGCAGTCGAGATTGCATCCCTTGAAGAACACAGCCGTGCGGATGCCGGGACCGTCCACGGTGGAGGTGCGCTTGATGTCAAAAACGAGCGGTGTCATGCGTTTGTGAGAATTGCCATTTCCTCATCGGTGAGCGTGATGTCAGCACCGGAGCAGTTGTCGATGAAGTGGTGGAGCTTGGACGAAGAGAACAGCGGAATCACGCGCGGGAATCCCTTCATGCGGTGCGCATTGCACATCCATGCCACAGCGAGCGCACTGCCGGAGACGCCTTTTTCCTTCGCCATATTCACGAGGGTATCGTACCGTGCGCCGCCGATGTAGTTGTCGGGAATGCGGGAGGCGTCTTCGTAGGCACCGCGGAGCAGGCAGGAGTACGCCACAAGCGGGATATCCTTGTCTTCCAGATAGCGCAGGCGTTCGCGTCCGACGTTTTCGTTGAAGATGTAGTTCGGCTTGAGATCGAGACGGCAGTTGAGGTAGGAGAACCGCTGCTGCATCACGGTGTAGGGCGTGCATCCCTTGTCCCGTGCGGTGAAGTTGAACTCCGTGAACCGCCATGTGTCGTAGTTGCTTCCGCCGAGGTGACGGACCTTGCCCTTTTTCACGAGGGAGTCAAACGCTTCGATGGTTTCCTCCATGGGTGTGTCCGCGTCGTCGGTGTGCGCGTAGTAGAGGTCGATGTAGTCCGTCTGGAGCTTGCGGAGGCTCTCGTCGCACCAGTATTCGATCTGTTCACGCTTCAGACCGGCACCCGCGCCCTTGCGGTCAAAGCCGACCTTGGTTGCAATCACAACCTTGTCGCGGCATCCGCGGTCATGCATCCACTGACCAAGCAGAGTTTCGCTCTCGTCGCCCGTGCCGATCCAGTGCGCGTAGTTGTTGGAGGTGTCGATGAAGTTGCCGCCCAGATCAAGGAACGCGTCGAGGATTGCGTATGCGTCATCCTTCGGGGTCGTCGAGCCGAACATCATGGCGCCGAGGCAGACAGGGGACACGGAAAGTCCGTTCTTTAAAGTGATGTTTTTCATGTTGAAACCTTTCTTTATTTCAGGCGTTCGATGATATCGTCCTGTAATGTTTTCGTAATATCCACAAACACGCCGCTGTATCCGGTGACGCGGACGCGCAGATCCCGGTGGAGATGGGGATTTTTCTGTGCATCGATGAGATCGTCCGCGCTGACGGAGGTGACCTGTGCGTGCAGACCGCCGCGGTTGAGGTAGACGGCAAGCATCGCCGCGAACATGGTGTGCCCGCTCTCGCCTTCAAACTGCTTCGGGTCGACGTCGAGATTCAAGGCACCCGAGAGATACCCGTCGTCCGGGATGTGCAGCATGGAGTTGAACATCGCGGTCAGACCGTTCGTGCAGGAGCCGTTTGCGGGACGGGAATTCTGCGTGAACGCGGTTCCGGCAAGGCGTCCGTCGGGAGTTGCGCCGTATTTCAAGCCGTTTTTCAGATGCCATGTATCGCTTTGCAGGCAGGGAACAAGGAAGTACCCGTCGCTCTCGAGATATTTTCTGCCGCGCTTTCTCGTGATTTCCGCCATCATGCCCGCCAGCCGCGCAACGTGTGCATTGGAGTACGCGTCGTCACTGCCGTATTTCGGAACACCGCGGCACATGGCGAGAATCTGCTCATGACCCTCGAAATTGTCCGCAACGGCATCCAGGAGCTCGCCGATGGTCAGCTTCTTTTCGCGGAAGCAGAGGGCATCGACGACGGCAAAGCAGTCACAGAGCGTACCGAACATCTGGAAGGACTGGAGCGTGAAGATGTATTTCGCACATGCCGAGAAGCATTCGCCGCGTTCGATGGGCGCTTTTGTGAAACAGTCGGTGAAATTCGAAACATTCCACGGCTTTCTGCGGCGGACGCGGAGCTCCTGAATGCCTTTTTCTACTTTCTGTGAAATAAAATCATCCATGAACTGTTCGTATTCCCGGTAAATCACTTCCAGTGTCACGTCGGGATCGTCGCGGTGATTTTTGAGGAAATTCACGAACACATCCGGCCATCCGCTGCCGGGAATCCGGATGTAGGTGTTGCGGATTTTATCCATTTCCTCCTTCGATTCAAACACGCCGAAATTGAGGGAGGACGGTGCGCCGTGAAGCCAGAAGCTTTCAGAGCTGGGAGAGGGCCAGTTGCATCCGAAGTGGTGGTAATTCTGAAAATCCTCTTCGGGAAGTCCGAGCGCGCGGTAGGTTTTCTTGCTGTTGGCGTCGTTGTAGATCATCAGGGACGAGGACGCCAGTGCCTTTCCGGTCAGGGTGCGCCAAAGCTCAGGATACGCCGTGTTCATGCCGGGAGCGTAGTAGAAGACCACGACCGGATTCTTGAACGCGGGCTGGATGCATTCGGCGAAGAGGGAAGTCAGCTCGTTGACGGTGTAATTGCCGTCGATGTCCGTTCCGCCGAGCAGGAGATACTGCGGCGCATCGAAGTTGAAGATCCGCTGGAACGTCGTGGAGTTAGTATTGTCCCCGAGCTGGTGTTCGCCGCGGCCCATGTTCAGATTGTGCTTGCAGTAGTAGTCGGTGATGAGATCCGCTGCGTCCCCGCGTGTGATGCGTCCGGCGTCGAGGTCAGCCTTGTACAGGGGATAGAGCAGCTTGTCCATGCGCCCGAGTGTGAGCGTCGGATTTGCGGTGACGTACGAGCAGTCGATGAGGGTGATGATCCACAGAAGCTGGAGCCCAGTGCGGAAATCCGCCGGCTTTTCAGTTGCGGCCTTGCGGAGCGTGACGGCAAGATCGGTCATTCCGCGTTCGTCAGCGGCATCGGCATAACGGAGCATGTACCGCTGAATGGCTTCGTAAACCCGGATGAGGCTTGCCAGAAATCTGCGGCGGCCGTCGTCGGTCTTCTGTTCCATGGATGCGCGGGCTTTTTCGATCAGACCCGGCAGACCGTATTCCATGACCATTTCCCAGTCATAGGAGCAGTGACCGGAGCCGATGATCGGACCACGGTACGGAGAACGCGGACTTTTTTGCAGTTCGGCAAATTTCGCTTCTTCTTCCTCGGTCAGCTCGCGCTCCACGGAACGGCCTGCAATGAGGTCGTAATCCTCCAGCGGCACGGAGACGCGGTCGAGAATGGCGGAGATGGCATCGGCGAAGCTCGCGGGCTGGAACGGGTCCCATTCGCCCTGCATCAGATCGTAGGAGATCAGAATCCGTTCCGCGTCTGCGGCGAGCATGGGTCTCTCGGTCAGAGCGGTCACGGCTTCCTGTATATTTTTGTCAAGTCGGTTCATGGCTGATATCCTTTCGCGTGGATTTCTGGCTTCATTTTAGCACAAAACACCGGAAAATGGAATGCATTCTGGAAAATTTATATAAAATATTTATCAAAACGCACAAAGAAAACCGCCTTACCGGAAGATAAGACGGCTTGGGTTATTTCGTTCGCAGTCCGGCAATGAGGAACATGACGCCGGCAATGGAGAGGGAAGTGCCGAGACCTGTGTAGAAGAATGCGAAAAAATCATCGGGCAGCAGACCGGACGAGCGGAGCACAATACCGAGCGTCATCATGAACGCCATCATGAGCCAGCCCTTCAGATCCATGAATTTCAGGAAAAGCGTGCGCTCGCCGTAGGAACGGATGCGGGCTGTGTTTTTGCGGACGATTTTACGGAACATGAAGAAAAATCCGGCGAGAATGAGGGCACATGCACCGCCGAGCAGGATGAGTCTGACGCTCCCTGCCTCCGGGATGACGCTGATCCACGCGAGAATTCCGATGCGCAGAATGTTGATGCCGGCGAGCATCCAGACTGCACCGGCGATGATGAGCAGAATTTTCCGGCTTACCATTGCGGACTCCTTTGGAATTGAAGATTTAAAATAAATTGTATCAAATCTATTATACCAGAGAAAACCGCAGAAGTCAAGTACGGTTTACTTGGTTCTGCGGAATTCGCGGATGATATTTTCGAGGAGTTCGA
>JAFUQY010000164.1 GCA_017472105.1 Clostridia bacterium
GAATACCGCGGCAGCTCCGCATTTGACGCGGGACGGGCGTTCTGCCGACTGATGTGCCCCGTGACCGTTCTCCCGAAGCATCCCGTCTACGGCTCGAACAACTGGTATTACGCGTACGGCAAGAGCTCCCACGACGAAATTCTGGGAGATACCGAAATCGTGGCATCCCAGTGCGCGGGACTGGACAACATCCCGTACATGGTCATCGACGACGGCTGGCAGAAGAACAACTGCGATGCACCGTGGACTGTGACCAACGAGAGATTCCGCGACATGAAGGCACTCGCATCCGAGATGGCGTCCCGCGGCGTCAGACCCGGCATCTGGCTGCGCTACCTCATCGACTCCAAGCGCGAGATCCCCGAAGCGACCGACGAATGGCGCCTGATGCGTGACGCAAACTACCTCGACCCGTCCCATCCTGACGTCATCGGCTACGTCAAGCGCATCACCGAAATGATCGTTGACTGGGGCTACACCCTCATCAAGCACGACTACTCGACCGCTGACATTTTCGGCGCGTACGGCTTCGCGATGCGGGAACAGATGACAAAGGACGGCTGGCATTTTTACGACAGATCCCGCACCTCCGCTGAAATTGTCCGCGATTTCTATCAGGCTGTCAAGGACGCGGCGGGTGAGGACTGCGTCATCATCGGCTGCAACACGATCTCCCACCTTTGCGCGGGTATGTACGAGCTCAACCGCACCGGCGACGACACCAGCGGATTTGACTGGAACCGCACCCGCAAAATGGGCGTGAATACCCTCGCGATGCGCCTGATCCAGAACGGCATTTTCTACATGGCGGACGCGGACTGCGTGGGCATCACCGGCGCGATTTCGTGGAGCCTGAACCGCCAGTGGCTCGACGTTCTCGGACGCACCGGTTCTCCGCTGTTCGTATCCTGCAAGCCGGGCGTGCTGAACGACGACGAGATCGCCGAGCTGAGAGCCGCATGGGCGGAAAACTCCGTGCAGGCGAACACCGCGCGTCCCCTCGACTGGATGGACAACGACTATCCCGCGCTGTGGGAAATCGACGGCGAAATTGTGCGCTACAACTGGTACCCCGAAAAAGGCGCGACGAATTTCAACCCGTAAGAGACGGCAATGCAGAACAAATCTGACGTACCGTCGGCGGATCAATTGGATTCCCCGTAGGGCGGTGCCTTGGTGCCGCCGCAGATTTTGCCTGACCCCACGGCGGAAGATGAACCCTCGCCGCAGAGTCAGCAAAAATTCGCGGCGGGAGGTAAACCCCCGCCCTACAATGGCTGCGTCAACCCCAAAAAACTCCGGAAATCCCGTGAAAATGGGAAAATCCGGAGTTTTGTTATTGAATTTCTTCCACATCGACCGCTTTGTCGCCGTGGGCGGTGATTTTCACCCGATCGCCAACGGAGACACCGTCGGGAAACGGCGCGCCGTACACTTCATAGAAGCATGTGCCCGTGCCGTCATCGAATCGGAGCCAATGTACGCGCCGCGTTCGCTCATGGCACGGTCCGACACAACCCCGACATACTCCACGGCGTTTTCCCGCATCTGTGCAAGCTCCGCCATGCCGCCGAAATGCGTTCCGACACCGAGCAGAACCGGCACCAGCACCGCCGTCAGACAGCACACGATCGTGATTGTCCGCATGGGCTTCCGTTTTTCAAATTCCCCGAGGAACGCGATGAGAAACCACAGGCATCCGACGAGAACCGGGAGCATCAGTGCAAACGCGCCGCAGAGTGAGCTCATGTCCCGATCATACGAAAACGCCCCGCACATCACGATGAGGGCATCCACCGCCGCCGACAGCGCGGCCGTCACAATCCACC
>JAFUQY010000165.1 GCA_017472105.1 Clostridia bacterium
AGACTCTCATGGCTCCGCGCGCTGTGGCTGGTGACGCTGGCTTCGGTGGTAACGCTTGCCTGCTTCATTGCATCCTACCTTCTGATTCTGTTCCTTGCCGCCGCAACCGAGGATCAGCAGTTTCTGCGTTTTCTCATCGCCGGAGTCATCACTGCCGTCGGATACGTGTTCCTGCTCAATCACATGGTGCACCGGCAGGACGATGTGACGGATCAGCTGGAACGGGATTACCGCGGAACTGCATTTGCCGGATGGAAAAACGATTTCCGGATCATGCTGGACCGCGAATTTCCGGTGATTGCCGTTATGACTGTCATGATTGTCGTTGTTCACATCTCCAATCTGTTTATCGAGATTGGCAATCCGCTTGCGGCGATCTATCTGGGTCTTAATATCCTGTCCTCCGCATTCGGGCTGATCCTGCCTGAGCCATGGAGCACAGCCGTCAGCCTGATTCTGCATCTCACCCAATGCGCCGGATATCTCGCTCTCTCCGTACACAAACGGAAGAAGGCGTATGCACAGCTCCGGTGGACAAACGGCAGCCACCTCAAATGAATCCCGCATCACAATCCTGTACCCGGAGAACCGGATGCGGGATTTTTTCTTTTTCCGGACGTGTGAGTTCCGCTGAAAGCAAAGCATACATTGCAAACAATTTAGTTTGCAAAATAAACAGTTTTATGCCACAATGCTCCTGAACCCTATTTATAAACAGGAGGCATAAAAATGGAAAGCAAAACGTACGGGTACATCCGGGTATCCACAAGGGATCAGAACGAGGAGCGGCAGGTCAAAGCCATGGAGGAATTCGGCGTCATGGCAAAATGCATGATCGTCGACAAGCAGTCCGGGAAGGATTTCGACCGTCCGGGATACAAGCGGCTCATGAAAAAGCTCCGCGCCGGGGACATCCTCGTCATCAAGAGCATCGACCGGCTCGGCAGAAACTACGACGAAATCCTTGAGCAGTGGCGGATTCTCACCAAGGAAAAGCAGGTTGACGTCGTCGTGCTGGACATGCCGCTCCTCGATACGCGCAAGGGACGTGACCTGACGGGAACCCTGATCGCGGACATCGTGCTTCAGCTTCTCTCCTACGTTGCGCAGACCGAGCGGGAATTCATCCGTCAGCGTCAGCGGGAAGGCATCGAGATTGCAAAGGCAAACGGTGTGCAGTTCGGCAGGCGCCCGGTTCCGCGTCCGGAGAATTACGAGGAGATCAAGGCGAGGTGGAAAGCGGGTGAGCTATCGTGCCGTGCCGCCGCAAAGCTCATGGGAACGTCGCATACGATGCTGCGCGCATGGCTCAAAGCGGACGGCGACCTCGGAGGTGAAGAAATATGTGAAAATTGACAAATTTCATCCCTAAGCCATTGACGCGTGCGGGAAAGTATGATATACTTATTTTGACAAAACAGAAAGGAGCCGCAGTGCCATGAAAAATTACGGAAAACGGATGCTTCTGTACCTCGGCGTGATGCTGTTTCTGACGGGATGCGCGGATCCGGATGCGGCGATTCCCGAGGACGAGGACGTGATTGTGGAAGAAGATGTGTACAAGGACGGGGATCGGGTGTATCGTCGGTTCAGCCGGACTGTGTTCGAGGATATCGAAGCGATGGTTACGACAGAGGTTCCCGTGGAGGATTTCTGGGCGTATTACAGCGAGGCGGAGAGCCGGGGAGAAGCGGTGAACTGTGTCTGGCGCACGGAGATTGTGGATGAGCGCACGTCCTCCATTGGGTTGTTCTATCCCGGTGAGAACGGGAAGATGGAGAAAATCTGCACCTTCGAGGACTGTCGGCGGGATGAAGACTTGCCGTGCGAGCATCTGAGTTCACCGTCTGAGTTCACAGGATCGTGTATCTGGTACAACGACTGCATGTATTACATCGGCACATACTGGGTACACGGAACCCGGGATATCACATCCTACAAAAGCAGTCATAACTATATGGTGCTCCGCTGGCAGAAGGGATCGGATCACTTCGAGAAGGTCTTCGATTCCATGTATGGCATCACGGAGCTCTCGGTGTCCGGCGGGATTCTGTACCTGCGCGCCATGGAATGGGACGGCACACAGATGTACTATGCACTGAATCTGGACGAGCTGGTGTACACGGTTCTGCCGATTCCGCAGGATGCGATGCTCTGGTTCGGCGAAAACCACATCGTCATGTACGACCGGTCGGTTCCCGAGACTTGTCTGGTCAACGCGATGCTCACGCCGGTTTTCGCATTCGACGATTACATCTGGGACGGTCAGGTCGTCGGCGATGAATTCTGGTACACGGTAACCGGTGAGAAGGCGTATCACAAAGAGCTGTACCGGGTGAATCTGCTGAAGAAATCCGCACCTGTGCCGGTACTGGAAAACGCGGATAAATTTGCCGTCTGCGGGGATATGCTGTTCTGGAGACCGTGGAACGACGAGACGGCTGAGGTGCTGTTTGAATACCGCGATGAGGATTCGCCGGATACGGTCAGCGGACTCCTCGGCAAGCCGAACACAAGAATCATGCGTGCGCGGATTTTCAAAAACGGAACGCTGGGTACGCCGGAGATTGTGATGACTGCCGCAAATCAGGAATGGGTGATCGGCATGAATCCCTGCGGCTATCTCGGCAAATACTGCGCGTTCACGACGATTACACCCGGCAACATGGAGGACGTCGAATACTACACGCATACATACATCGCCGACTGGCAGAAGAAGTACGAAATCTCCGTGAAATCCAGCCCGCAGGGATAATTTCAGCCGGAACAACAAAACAACCTCCCGTGAATTTTTCGCTCATGGGAGGTTTTGTCGTTCTGTTATTCCGCCGGTGTCATGGCGATTTTTTCGGGAGTGATCGGGAGCTCGCGGTGCCATACGCCTGTCGCACGGTAGATGGCGTGGGCAATGGCGGGAGCGGGCGTGTTGATGACGATTTCCCCGATGGATTTCGCACCGAAGGGACCCGTCGGCTCGTAGCTGTGCTCAAATTCCACGTTCAGTCTGCCGATATCCAGACGCGTGGGCAGCTTGTACTGCATGAACGAGGATTCCATCGGCTTGCCGCGGTCGTTGAGCGTGATGTTTTCCATCAGTGTGTGACCGATGCCCTGCACCAGACCGCCTTCCGTCTGAATCCGTGCCAGCGCGGGATTGATCGGGATACCGCAGTCCACGACGGCTGTGTAGTCGAGCACTGTAACCTGACCGGTCAGCTTGTCCAGCTCGATTTCTGCCATGCCGACCATGAACGGCGGAGGAGACACAGGGGAAGAATGGGTTGCGGTTGCCACGACGGCGATGCTGCTGCCTGCCTGCGCTCTGTACGCGATATCCGTGAGGCTGACCGCGTCATCGGTATTCTTCCGGCGAACCTGCTTTCCGTCAAATTCTGTTTCATCCGGCGCGCATTCCAGCATTTCCGCAGCGATTTTACAGATGTTTTTCTTCAAGTCACCGCATGCTTTTTCGACCGCCTTGCCGGTGATGTATGTCGTGGAGGACGCATAGGAACCGGAGTCATAGGGAGAAGCGTCCGTATCCGCGCCGAAGACTGCCACATCATCCACGTCGCAGTCCATGCATTCGGCGAGCATCTGCGCAAGGATGGTGTCGCATCCCGTGCCCATGTCCGC
>JAFUQY010000166.1 GCA_017472105.1 Clostridia bacterium
GCAAGATAGTTGGCAAGGTCACCGCCGTTTACGGTCAGCACGTTGCCCGTCAGGGTGATATCTGCGGCGGTAAGGCTGCTCATAACGATGATTTCATCGGTGATTTCGCGATAACCGCCGATATTGACCGTTACAGTATGGGCGCCGACTGCCATGCCTTCAATCACAGCGGAGCCGTCCTTCATTTCAACAGCAGTACCGTCTACGGCAACAGTGGTATCTGCCCAGTCCGCGTCGGCGATACCGGAGATCGTCACCGTCTTGCTGTCTTCGCCGATGGAAGCGGTCACATCAGCCGCATATGTGGGAAGTGCCTTGACCACAACGGAAACATCTTCGTAACCAGCGGACATGATGCTGATCTTCCAGTAGCCGTACTGTTCTTCACCGCCGTGACGGTAGGAGGTGTTGATGCCGAGATGGAGGGTCTTGCCGTTGGACTTCCACCAGGTATCCGCGCCGTACTTGGTACCGTAAGTGGCAATGGGCGCTGCACCTTCGGAGGAAGGATCGGTTTCACCATAGTATTCATAGGTCGCGCCGAGGAGGTTCATGCCCCATTCGGTGTCGGAGATGCTGCCCAGTTCCACGAAAATGTAGTCGCCGTACGAGTCGTCGTAGGTAAGGTTGATCTTGCCGTCGAATGCGTAGGTCTTCCCCTCTGCCTCTGCGGCTTTGCTGACGGAAACTTCACCGTCCGTTACGGAAACAGTCTTGAGCCGGGAGGTTTCTGCGGTTACGGAAGAATCCAGAACGAAATTCATGGTTTCCGCAAGAGCTTCTGCATCGGATGCCAGCATCTTTACCGGCCACGCCTTGTAGCCGACCACTTCAAAATTGGTGATGGTGTAGGTGGTGCATGCGCCGGATTCGGGCTGCGCAATCTGGTAAGTACCGTTCACACCGTAGAAATTCTTGCCGGCACCGTACATATCTTCCACAGAAGCGGCGTCGGTCATGTCTTCCAGATATACATCAGCAGTATTGCCGTTTTCATCGGTACCGTGGAGAATGTAGCTGTAATGAGCCGCACCGCGGTAGATACCATGCTTGGAGGTCGCACGGGTAACCGCATCAAAGCCGCCGAGGTCCGTCATGCCTTCGCGGTCCGTGGTTTCGTTGACTGCATCAAAGGCGATGGAATCGTCGTAGGTGATGCCTTCGTTTGCCCAGAACTGGTTCCAGGTCAGACGTGCGGTGCCGTAAACATAGCCTTCTTCATCTGCGGCGAGGGAATACTGAATTCCGCTGTACAGAGCGGCGAGATCCGCAAGGGTGAGCGCATCGTTCGGAGTCAGAGTACCGTCACCGTTGCCGCGCACATAGCCTGCTGTCACCATAGCGGCAACTCCTGCTTTTGCCGAAGCGGAAACGGCAGCGTTGTCACGGAATACGCGGAGAACAGCGGTATTGGCTGCGGGAAGATCAAGCGCGTCCGCCATCAGACTGAATGCCTGTGCACGGGTGATTACCGCATCCGGTGTCTTGATGCTGAACTTTTTGCCGGTCATTCCGGTGAGGATTTCACAGAATTCCTCTACGGTAAATACAGCATCCGGATCCGATGTGCCGACTGCGTACCCTGCATCTGCCAGAACAGAAATCTCGTCGTTCGCCCAGTGAGGGACAGCCGTTTCGTTTGCCGCACTGACCGCCGCGGAGGAGGACAGCATCGCCGCCACCAGAAGGGAGCAAATCAGTCTTTTGGGAAGTTTGGATAACATTGGTGTTACTCCTTTTATGTAAAAAATATTTTGTCAGACAATCACCGGAAAAAGTCTCCTGAAATTTTCTCCCGCTACAAGTTAGCCTATGCTAACCATGGCGGTGAAAAAGCAGTGTCCTGAGACGACACCTTATGCTTTGTAGTTAGCGCACGCTAACCGAGATGCAGACAGTATTATACAGCTTTCCGTTCGGTTTGTCAAGGACTATTTCTATAACTAAGCTGATTTGTTCGTTTGTGATAGCTTTGACAAGGAATAGATGGTTGGTATTATTGATTGTGCATTATCGATTTGTGTCAGGAAATAAATAAACATAACAGGATTCTTTTCGGCTTTTCCGCAGCCTATTGACAAAACACGGAATCTGTGTTATACTCCGTGTGAAAAATTCAATACGGTTACAGGGGACAGAATGCTGTTATTCGCATAATCCCCCTTCTTTCACCGCATCAGTTAGCGCCGTCTAACCAATAGTTAGCATCAACTAACCAGACATCTTCGGAGGAATTCACCATGACAAACACCCACAAGAACCCAAACAAGCTCACCATCCCCGATTTGATTACCATCGGCGTGTTCACAGCACTGTATTTTGTGCTGGTCACCGTCGCCACCTTCGGCAGTGCCGCCATTTTTCCCGGTTTCAACAACATCGTCCTGCCCGCCTTATCCGCGCTGATTTCCGGCTGTGTCTATATGCTCATGACCGCCAAGCTGCAGAAATTCGGCGGAATCTCCGTGATGGGCATCGTCATGGGACTGTTCTTCATGACCTCCGGACACTTTATCATCTCCTTTGCGGCGAACATTGTCTGCGGCATCGCGGCGGATTTTCTGGCAAAAGGCTTTAACTACAAAAGCAAAAAGGGCATCCTCGCAAGCTATGTCCTGTTCTCCTACGGTCTGATGGGACCGGTCATCCCCATGTGGTTCATGAAGGACGCCTACATCGCCAATCTGGAAGCGCGCGGCAAGGATGCGGCGTACATCGAAGCTCTGTTTGCACCGATGAACATGGGCACCTTTGTGATCGCCGTGATTGCTGTTCTGGTCTGCGCTCTGATCGGCGGATGGTTCGGTCAGAAAATGCTGAAAAAGCACTTTGAAAAGGCGGGGATCGTGTGATGTCCGTCCGACTTGATCCCAGAGCAAAGCTGTTCCTGCTGCTGCTCGGCAATCTGACTCTGTTCCTGCATATCAGCCTGTACGCGGAAATACTGCTGATGGCACTGTTTCTGTCTCTGTTTTTCCTTGCCGGGAAGATCGGAACCGGAGTGCGGCTGACAGCTTTCTATGCGGTACTGGTACTGATCGACATTTTTGTGGTGCCGGTCGCGGAAGGATTCGCGCTGACTTTGCTTTCGCTGGCATCCAATGGTATCCGTATGCTGCTGCCCTGTATCGTTTCCGGTGCGTATGCGTTTTCCACCACAACGGCGGGCGAGATGGTCTGCGGACTCCGGAAGCTGCACGTCCCCGAAACCATCATCATCCCGTGCGTGGTGGTAATCCGTTTCTTTCCGACCATCCGGGAAGACTATCGTCAGATCCGTTCCGCCATGGCATTCCGCGGAATTGCTGTGGGAAACGCGGCGATTCTGCGGCATCCCATGCAGTCACTGGAGTACATCCTGATCCCTCTGCTGATGAACGGCAATAACGTGGCACAGGATCTTTCGGTTGCGGCATTGACCAAGGGAATCAGCCTGCCGGGAGAGCATACCAGCATGGTTCAGCTGAAAATGAGCGCGTTCGACTGGCTGTACATGATCCTGTGCATGATCCCGTTCGGACTGTTTCTGGGAGGTGTACTGTGAGTATTTTGATGAACAACTGCACGTTCCGCTACAACAATACGGAAACGGACGCCCTTCGTGAACTTTCTCTGACGGTTCTTCCCGGCGAATGCGTCGTTCTCTGCGGAAAAAGCGGATGCGGCAAAACCACGCTGACCCGTCTGCTCAACGGACTGATCCCTTCCTTTTTCGGCGGTGAGCTGTCCGGCAGATGCGAAGCCTTCGGTCTGCGTGCCGGAGAGTCGCCGATTGAAGATTATGTGCCGCTTGTGGGAAGTGTGTTCCAGAATCCGAAAACGCAGTATTTCAATGTGGATACCACGGC
>JAFUQY010000167.1 GCA_017472105.1 Clostridia bacterium
GTGGAAGCCGTACTTTCTTACGCCGTGCTTTTCATAGTATTCGTAGGGCAGAGCATACAGGAAAGAGCTTTCGGGCATGGTCTGATGGAATGCGGTGTCGAATACGAGAACCTGGGGAGTCTGGGGCATTACGGAGAGACATCCCTTGATACCCATGATGTGTGCGCCGGTGTGAAGGGGAGCAAAGTCACGGCAGAGTTCGAGCTTTTCAAGAACTTCGTCGTTGAGAAGAACGGATTCAAAGAAGTAGGGGCCGCCATGGACAACGCGGTGACCGACAGCTTCGATTTCGCTCATATCGGAGATAACGCCGGTTTCAGCGTCAGTGAGGTACTTGATTACGATTTCGGTTGCAACAGCGTGGTCGGGCATTGCATATTCTGCCTTGATCTTTTCGCCGTCTTCGCCTTTTCTGTGTTCGATGCGGCCGTCAATACCGATTCTTTCGCAGATACCCTTTGCGAGAACGGATTCGGTAGCAGTATCAAAAAGCTGATACTTGAGAGAAGAAGAACCGGCATTTACAACTAATACTTTCATTGGGGTATTTCCTCCGGATTGTTAAAAAATATTTGACAGATTCACATAGATCAGATATAATTATAGTACAAAACTCTCTGAAATACAAGAGATTTTACCGAATTCATGGGAAGAGACAAAAACTGATGAAATCAAACGCCATAATTTGTGAATTTAACCCGATCCATGCCGCGCACCGGTACATCCTGCATCTCTGCCGTCCGACATCGCCCGGGGATGACGATCCGGTGATTGCCGTCATGAGCGGAAATTTCACCCAGCGGGGCATTCCTGCGGTTTACGACAAATATACACGTGCGGAATCTGCCGTCCGGTGCGGTGCGGATCTGGTGCTGGAGCTGCCGTTTCCGTGGTGCTCATCCGGGGTTGAGGATTTCGCGCGCGGCGGATGTGCGGTGGCGGCGGGAGTGCTCGCGTCTGCTCTGACCTTCGGTTCGGAGTCGGGCGATGGGGCACTTCTGACGCGTCTCGCGGAGCTGAAGGAGTCGGCGGAATACCGGGATGCCATCCTTGCGGCGGAAAAGGAATCACGCGGACGGGGCAGTGCGGCTCTGTTTGACGATGTCCTCCGTCAGCACGGGATTGACGAGCCCATCGGAGCGAACGACAAGCTCGGCGGCGAGTACATCCGGTTCGGCCGTCAGCTCGGGATTCCGGAATTCCGTCCGGTGAAGCGGATGAAGGATGCACCATCTGCCACCGCTGTCCGCGGGATTCTAAACCGGGACGGACTGGAGGCATGTGACGGATGGATCGCTGAGGAAGCATTTGACGCCTTCCGCGGGCATGAGCACTGTCCGGAATCGAAGCTGGACGCGCTGCTGTTCCATCACTGCCGGCTATACGTCCACGCGGATGAAGAAAACGACCTTTTGCGCTACGCGGCGAAAACGGCAAGAGCATCCGTGACGCCGGCTCAGTTCATCGAAAAACTGCCGACGAAAAAGTACACCCTTGCCCGGATGCGGCGGGAAATTCTGTTCTCCGTCCTCGGAATCACGGAAGAGGAGCGCAGAAAATCCCCTGCGTTCACGGTGCTGCTTACCGCAAATTCACGCGGACGGGCGTACCTGTCGCGTCAGGCGAAGAATTTCCGGATTCCCGTCATCACCAAGCCCGCCGATCAGTCCGCACTCGATCAGGATGCACAGGCGCAGTACGCACGGCTGAAGCAGGCGGATGAATTGTACGCATTCCTCATGGGCTGGGAAGCCGACACTTTCATGAAAAAGCATCCGGTGATGCTGTGATACAAAAATCCGCCGCTGTGGGTAAACCATAACGACGGATTTGTTTTTATCTCAGAGCAAACGCGGCACCGATGTCAGCGGCGATCATGGAAATGCGCTCGTAGTCGGAGTCGGGAAGCACGCCGCGGGGACATGTAATCACGACCTTCGGGACGTATTTCACGACTTCGCGGGCGAATCTGACCACGCCGGTGAACGCATCTTCGCCGAACCGCGGATGACACAGCTTCATGTATGTATCGGAATCGGCGGCGTTGAGGCTGATGCTTACACAGTCCACGAGTCCGCGGAACAGGGGTGCGGTATCCTCGGCGAGAATCATCGACGCATGTCCGTTGGTGTTCACGCGGATGGGTGTCTGGCAGACCTCGCGGATTTTCCTGCACGTCGTCAGCATGTCGAACAGGCGGCACGCGGGCTCACCGGGACCGGCAAAAACGATTTCGGTGAAGTTGCTCAGGTTGTGGGAGGACACTTCGGCAATGATCTCCTCGAGAGTGGGTTCGTGATCCAGCCGCATGTCGGTGAACTGCTCCGAATGGAACGGTTCCCGCGCACTGAATTCACACCTGCATGTGTTCAGCGTTGTGATATTCACATACAGGTTGTTTTTGTAGACATAGGTGATTGCCATGTTAGCCTCCAAAGTTTAAATACGAATGAAAAGGATCACGGGATCCGGAAGAAACGCTTCGCGTTCTCAAAAGTCAGCTTTGCGACGGTGTCGTAGTCAGTACCCCGTGCATCTGCCACACCCTGACAGGTGAAGGGAAGATATCCGGAATAATTCAGCTCACCGCGATGGGGAACGGGCGGCAGATAGGGACAGTCGGTCTCAATCAGAATCCGGTCATCGGGAACAATGGCGGCGGATTCCTTCACCTTCGCGGCATTTTTATAGGTCACAGGCCCGGAGAAGGAGATGTACCAGCCCATATCGCAGAGCTGACGCGCCATTTCCGCCGTGCCGCTGTAACTGTGGAGTACGCCCCATACCTTCGGGTAACGCCGGATCATGTCAAAAGTGTCGCCCGCAGCATCTCTGGAATGGATGATGACGGGAAGACCGACGCGCTGTGCAATCTCCATCTGTGCGGCGAAGAAATAGCTCTGCCGTTCCTTGTCCGTTCCGTCGTAGTGATAATCGAAGCCGATTTCACCGATGGCGCGGACTTTTTCGTGCTTTGACAGCTCTTCCACCTGATACAATGCGTTGTCCAGATCGGCTGGATCGAGCTGCTGCACGTCGTAGGGATGAAGCCCCACTGCGGCGTATATGAAATCGTAACGGTCCGCCAGCTCGACGGAATTGCGGGAGGAGCGCAGACTGGAGCCGATGTTTACAATGTACTCCACGCCTGCTTCACGGGCCGCGCGGATGGCTCCGTCAGTGCCGCCTTCGAATTCCTCTTCGAACCGGTGGTCGTCGTAATGTGCATGTGAATCAATAAGGGGATGCATCAGTGAACTCTTTCTCCGTTGGGAGTTTCGGGATCGAGGAAGATCACGCGGACCTGTTCATCACCGGATGCGAGGATCATGCCGTTGGATTCGATGCCGCAGAGAACAGCGGGCTTGAGGTTGGCAACAACGACGATCTTCTTGCCGATGAGCGCTGCGGGTTCGTAGAATTTCGCGATGCCGGAGACAACGGTGCGTTCTTCGTAGCCGAGGTCGATCCTGAGCTTGAGGAGCTTCTTCGCCTTCGGAACCTTTTCGCATTCGAGAATCTGCGCGGTGCGGAGTTCCACGTTCATGAAGTCGTCAATGCCGATCTGCGCGATGCCTTCGGGTTTTTCAGGTCTCGCGGCAGCCTTTTCAGCAGCTTCAGCGGCCTTTCTTGCAGCTTCACGTTCCGCTTCGATTTCAGCCATCATCTTAGCTTCGTCGATTCTTGCGAACAGAGCGGTGGATTCGCCGACGGATGCACCGGACTTGAGACCGCCGAAATTGTTTACGGAGTCGAAATCGCGGAGGTCGGAGCCGATCTGGGAGAAGATGGAGTCAGCAGTTGCGGGCATGAGGGAAGAGAGCAGAACCGCGCCGATGCGGATGACTTCGAGAAGGTTGTAGATAACGGTTTCGAGGCGCGCCTTGGTTTCCTCGGACTTTGCGAGAGTCCACGGAGCGGTCTCGTCGATATACTTGTTCGCACGGCGGAGCATGGTGAATACGTCTGCGCAGGCGTCCGCGATGTGGTAGGTGTCCATGTTGTCGCAGAAGCTCTTGACAGCGGTGTTCACAGCTTCCTTCAGTTCACCGTCAACGCCTTCGTCGCCGTGAGGAGTCGGGATGACGCCGTCGAAGTACTTCTTGGTCATCGCAACGGTACGGGAAACGAGGTTGCCGAGGTTGTTTGCAAGGTCGGTGTTGTAGCGGGACGCGATGGATTCGTAGGTGATGGAGCCGTCGGTCGCGTAGGGCATTTCCGCGAGGCAGTAGTATCTCACGCCGTCAACGCCGAAACGCTTTGCGAGATCGTCCGCATAAACCACGTTGCCGCGGGACTTGGACATCTTGTCCGCACCGAAGTTGAACCACGGATGTGCGAAAATCTTCTTCGGCAGGGGCAGCTCGAGGGACATGAGGAAGATCGGCCAGTAGATGGAGTGGAATCTCACGATGTCCTTGCCGATGACGTGTACGTCAGCTGGCCAGTTCTTCCTGAACTTTTCGGGCTGGTCTTCCCACGACTTGTCGGGATCGTAGCCGATTGCGGTGATATAGTTGGTCAGCGCGTCGAGCCACACATAGGTGACGTGCTTGGGATCCTTTTCCACCGGGATACCCCAGGAGAAGCTGGTTCTGGAAACGCAGAGATCCTGAAGTCCGGGCTTGAGGAAGTTGTTTATCATTTCCTTGCGGCGGGATTCGGGTTCGAGGAATTCCGGGTGCTCTTCGAAGTGCTTCATGAGGCGGTCGGCGTACTTGCCCATGTTGAACTTGTATGCTTCTTCCTTCGCCATCTTCACTTCACGGCCGCAGTCGGGACACTTGCCGTCAACGAGCTGGGTTTCGGTGAAGAAGGATTCGCAGGGTGTGCAGTACCAGCCTTCATACTGGTCCTTGTAAATGTCGCCCTTTTCGAGCATGCGGGTGAAAATCTTCTTGACAGCCGCTTCGTGGTAGTCGTCGGTGGTGCGGATGAAGTGGGTGTAGCTGGAATTCATCAGATCCCAGATGCCCTTGATCTCGCCCGCAACGCCGTCAACGAATTCCTTCGGGGAAACGCCGGCTTCGGCTGCCTTGTCCTGGATTTTCTGACCGTGTTCGTCGGTACCGGTGCAGAAGAAAACGTCGTAGCCGCGCTGTCTCTTGTAGCGTGCAAGAGCGTCGGTCGCGATAATTTCATAGGTATTGCCCATGTGGGGCTTGGAGGATGCGTATGCAATCGCTGTGGTTATATAGAATTTCTCAGACATTTGTGTTGTACTCCTGAAAATTTGATTCGTAATCAGAGTTTTGCCCCGCCGATCCAGACGGATTCAATGACAGGGTCGTTTTTGTTTTCCAGCATGATGAAGTCCGCACGTGCGCCGTTGACAATGGAGCCGCAGTCGCCGGAGATGCCCAGCATTGCCGCGGGATTGGAGGTTGCGCAGGGGATTGCTTCTTCGAGCGTTCTGCCGGTGAAGGACATGAAGTTGACGAGTGCCTTCCAGAGATCGAGCGTGCTTCCGGCAAGTGCGCCTTCGTTGTTGACCGCGCGTCCGTCCTTGACGAAAACGGGAAGACCGGCGATGGAGTAGGTGCCGTCGGAGCAGCCTGCCGCTTCCATGGAGTCGGTGACGAGGATGAGCTTGTCGTGGGGCTTGGTGCGGGACGCCATTTTTATCATCGCGGGATGTACGTGCTCGCCGTCGCAGATCAGCTCGGAATACGCGCCGTCACACATCAGGGAAGCCACCATGTTGCCGGGTTCTCTGTGATGGATGGGACGCATTGCGTTGAAGGTGTGGGTGAAGGAGGTTACGCCCCACTGTACCGCGGACATCGCTTCGTCGTAGGTCGCATCGCTGTGCACCATACCGACGGTAGCACCGAGTTCCTTCGCGGTTTTCACGAATTTCTGACCGCCTTCCAGCTCAACAGCCGCGGAAACATGAGCCGGAAGGGGAAGCATGCGCATAAGCAGCACCTTCAGCTCATCGGCATCCAGCGGGAACAGGAGCTCTTCTGCATGGGCACCGCGGCGCTTGGGATTGAGATACCGTCCCTCGAGATGCACGCCTGCGATGGTTGCCATGCCGCATTCGGGTTCACGGTTCTGATTGATCGCGTCAATGGAGGCGTTCAGGGAATCAAAGGTGTCGGATGCAAGGGTTGCCATCAGGGTGGTGGTGCCCGCTTCGGCATAGGATCTGCGCATCTTGCGGCAGTCTTCGCTGTCGGCGCGGTTGAAGTCAAAACCGGCACGTCCGTGGGTATGGACATCCACAAGACCGGGCATGATGTACTTTCCGCCGCAGTCGATGACGGTCATCGTTTCGGTAATGTCTCCGCGGTAGTCGCAGTCAAGGATTCTGCCGTTGTCAACAAGTACATCGGCTTTGATAAAAATCCGCTGAGCGGTGGAATAAACAAGTCCGTTCTGAAATAAAATCATGGTTATGCATCCTTTCTTAGCCGGTACAGCCATCTTTTTCATTATTACATTATAACAGAAAAACGCCTTTTTTACAAGACGTTTTTGCTATGCAGAATACACAGGAATATATGAAATTTCACCATTCCGAGTGGCGGATTTGCATATTCCATGCTTCTATTTGTTCAAAAAATCGATAGAATTTCCGTTCTGTCGGAGGATTCTGCGGGGAACATCCATACGGAGCGGAGGCGAAAATCATTCACCGAGACCGCACTGCCATGTTACCCACGAGGATGCAAACGGGTCGCCGCGCCGCTTCAGCTCCGCAACGAGCTTTTCGCCGAGTTCTTTCATCACAGCCTTGTATTCGGGATTTTTCGCCTGATTGACGAGCTCGCCCGGATCTTCGTCAAGGATGTAGAACTCATCCACATCCGTCAGATTCCAGATGTACTTGTACTTTTCCGTCCGGATGCCGCGCTGGGTGAAGAGCCCGAACTGCTGACCGTTGGAGGTGAATACCGCGTAGTCCGGTGTTTCCGTGCCGTCGGTGTAGTCGGTGACCGCGTGGCCGTGACGGGTGCTTCCGGCAGTCATTCCGACGATTTTTTCCACTGTCGGAGCAACATCGAGGGAACTGCACGCGAATTTGTCCACAACCGCGTGACCGAGGGACGGATGCCGCACAATGAACGGAACATGCACCACGCTGTCATAGAGGATGTAGTGCTTGTCCATCATGCCGTGGTCGCCGCTGGTGTCGCCGTGGTCGGAGAGCAGGATGATGAGCGTGTTGTCGTATTCGCCGGTTTCGCGGAGTGTGTCGAGAACCCGTCCGATGGCGGCGTCGGTCTGCGTAATCATACCGAAATACCGCGCCTTGGTCGGAGCGAAATCCTTCCATTCAAAGCCTTCGAGATGCCAGTTTTCGATCTGCTTTTTCTGAATGTACGGCTTGCCCTCAAAGGTATCGCCGAATCCGGGCCACGGCTGCATGTCATCGGCGTCGTACATGGTGTCGTACGGTGCGGAAGGACGGCAGGGAAGATGCGGGTCGGTCAAGTCAAGCCACACGTGCCACGGTTCTCCCGCGTTTTCACGGATATACTTCGCCGCGGAGTCGCAGATGCGGTACGTTTTTGTGTCTTCAAACTTCACGGGATTGGAGCATCCG
Source organism: Clostridia bacterium (assembly GCA_017472105.1). Next base: position 7,553 of record JAFUQY010000167.1, read on the forward strand.
AACCAGCCGCCTTCGTATTTCAGAGCACCGTAGGTTTCGGAAATCTCCCGGTTGTACGCCGCCATGTCGAAAATCTGCGTGTAGCCGAATGCCTCGGGACCGCCGTACGGAGACGCATCCCAGTGACCGGTGAAGGCGCATTTGTAGCCGTTGTCACGGAGCTCGGAGACCCATGTGGGTACCTTCGGATCGGCGCCGTTTGTTTTGATGAAATTGTAGTTGAACAGCGCGCCGATGGAGTCGGGCTGAACGCCGGTGAGCATTGCCTGACGGGACGGTGCGCAGACGGGCAGGGGCGTGTAGGCGTTTCTGAAGAACAGACCTTCCTCTGCCAGCGTGTCAATGTTGGGTGTTTTTACGGGATTGATGCCTGCGTAACCCACGGAATCGTAGCGGAGCTGGTCGCAGACGATGAACAGTACGTTGGGCTTTGCCATGGGATCCCTCCTCAATTATGCGTGTTCAATGATGTATCTTGCCGCCTGCATGCCGGATTCGGAGCCGATCTTGCCGTCTTCCATGCCTTCGAATTCCACGGAAACGTATCCATCGTAGCCGGTGTCGCGGATGATGCGGAGCGTGGACCATACGTCAAGGTCGCCCTGTGCCAGAATGGAGCCGCGGAGCATGTATTCGCCGGAGTTGGAGGAGAACCAGCAGCCGGAGTCACAGCGGAACAGACCGCCGTTGCCGGTGAGGCGATCCGCGCGTCTGATGTAGAAGTCCTTGAGGTGAACCATTTTCGCGTACGGTGCGCACTTCTTGACAGCCACAACGGTGTCCTCATCCACGCAGATGAAGTTGCCGGTGTCCAGAAGCAGACCGAAATTGTCACGGTTGACTTCCTCGATCAGGCGGATCACACGGTCGGAGCCGTTGACGAAGAAGCCGTGGTTTTCCACAAGCGTGGTGATTCCGTACTGTGCGGCGTAGTCGGCGAGCTCACGGCAGGTTTCAACCGCCATCGGGAATTCGCGCTCGAACGCGGTGGGCGTGTTGGATTCCAGCGGACGGCGGAAGGAGGAAATGTCGTGGCGCATGGTCCTGAGTCCGAGCTTTGCCGCAACGTCGATGTGTCTCTTGAGTCTTTCCACTTCAAACGCACGTGCGTTGGGATCGGTCTTCAGCAGGTCGCCGAGCACCGCGTAGTTGGACAGGGGCAGGTCAATCGCCTTGGAAACCGCCTTGATTTCCGCGATCAGGTCTTCGTTGAACTCGCCGGTCGCATCATCGTGAAGCGTGAAGCCGAAGGGAACCAGCTCGATGTGCTCAGCACCCTTTTCCTTCGCGAATTTCATAACCTCCGTGATGGGCATTCCCATGTCGCAGATGTAGTTGTTCATGCTGTAACTTGTCAGTCCGATTTTCATTTGTGTAAATCCTTTCGGTTGTTGTGTTTGATGGAATCAGTCCTCGTCCTTGACGGCGACTGCGCTGTAAATTTCGTTTTTGGAAACACCGCGGGCTTTTGCGGCGGCTTTGATGGCATCCATCCGACCCATACCGGATTCCATGAGCATGGCAACGTGCTCCGCGGGATCTTCCGGGAAGTCGGCGGTTTTATCCGTTTTTTCGGCACCTGCCATCACGATGACGTACTCGCCGCGCGGGTCTTTTTCTTCGTAAATTTTAATTGCACCGTCGAGGGTGGTTCTGAGAACTTCCTCGTTCAGCTTGGTGATTTCCCGGCAGAGCGCAACGGGACGGTCACCGAAGTATTTTTTGAAATCCGCGAGGGTTGTGCGGAGACGGTGGGGCGCTTCGTAGAAAATCATCGTGCGGACTTCCGATGAGAGCTCGGTCAGACGCTCGTGGCGTTCGCTTTTTGCGGTGCTGACGAATCCCTCGAAGCAGAAGCGGGAGGTATTCAGTCCGGACAGCGTCAGTGCGGTCACAGCGGCACAGCATCCGGGAATGCTTGTCACGGGAATGCCGCGCTGCGCACAGAGACGCACCAGATCCTCGCCCGGGTCGCTGATTGCAGGGGTACCGGCGTCGGTGATGAGCGCACAGGACTCACCGACTTCCAGACGTGCGGCAATTGCTTCTCCGCGTTCGCGCTTGTTGTGCTCGAAATAACTTATCATCGGCTTGGAAATCCCGAAATGTGCCAGCATCGAGCCGGAATTGCGGGTATCCTCGGCGGCGACGAAATCCACTTCCGCCAGCACCTTGAGCGCGCGCTCGGAAATATCGCTGAGATTCCCGATGGGCGTTGCCACCAGATACAGCATCCCGCCGATGACTGCGTTTTTATCTTCCTTTGACAGATTGCGTTTTTTCTGACAGCTCATGGCTGCTCCTTTCGGCAAATGCCAGTTTATTTATGCTCCTCCAGCCACAGGGATACCCGCGACTGAACGATATCCGCACATTCCTCAGCCGATCGTGCACCGGACAGGAACGCGGAAATTTCTTCGTTGATGAGATCGGTCACATCGCCGTCAACGGCAAGACGAAGCGGTTCCCCGACTACATTGTCAAGCATGTTCATCAGCCATGCGCCGTCCTCTTCCGTGAAGAACGTACGGAAATAGCCTTCTCTCGGTTCAGCCGGCGGGTTTTCGGGGTCGTATATACTGCTTCCGCCATGCATAGCACCGCCGCCGTATCTGACATTGTAGTATGTGGAGGTTTCATGCTCGATCTTTTCGGAAAGCAGGGATTTGAACGCCGGAAGCGTTGTATGAATCGACATTTCCGTGATTACACCCTCGATGAATTCCCACGCATCCTCCGGGTTGTCGCTGAACGGCGTGATGATGAACGGGAACATGCTGATCTGGGTACCGTTATAACTGTCACGGCTCGGAAACCCGATGAGGTTCAGATCCTTGGTGCCGAACACCCCTTCAAGACTGAGAATCGAATTTACAGAACTGTAATTGTATCTCAGAAGCGGTGTGGATCCACTGATGTAGTTCAGGTAATAGGTATCACTGCTGTCCGTATTTCCATAAGGAGGTTCAGGGGAAAGCGTTTTCAGAAAATGCAGATACCGCACGAATTCCCCGGATGTAAAGTCGCAGGTGTGGTTCTCCATATCGATGAACTGCGCGTATCCGCTGCTGCCGAGCATTGACCGGTGGGCTTCACTCTGCGAAATATACCGCAGCAGCTCACTTCCTTGCGGCAGGCTTTCCGCCAGATCGAGCACTTCCGACAGCGTCCATCCGCCGGCGTCTCCGATAATTTCCGTTTTTCCGACGAGGGTCGTCATCGTGAGATCATAGCCGATTGCCCAGAGCTCGCCGTTTTCGGATTCATATGTCCGCTTCACGCATCCCAGCAGATCGTCGCGCGATACCTTGTCACTAGAATCGAGGAAGGGATAGAGGTCGGTCCAGAGCCCGTTGTGATACACCGCTGAGAGGAATTCTGTGTTGTCACCGTAATTTCCCGTGACGATGGCGTCCGGCTTGAAAATTCCGGTTTTCATATCGGTAATCAGCTTGCGCCAGCCGCCCTCAGGATTTTCGTCGGTTTTGTAGACGCTGTAATCCACAATGATGACGCGCACATCCGGGTGATCCTTGTTGAATTCCAGTACTTTCTGATTGAAATTGTACTTTGCATTGAGATATGCAATCTCAACCGTGCGGATTTCTGCAAGGTCAATATCGGCACTGCGCCTGTATATGGTGGGATGGGAATGACCGGTGGAGGGATCCTGTTCCAGCATGAACACCCGGTCGGGAGAGAGGACGGCGCGGATATCCGCAATTGCCTGATATAATCCGGTATTCGCGTAGTCCAGCAGAAGCGTGACAGCTTCATCGCCGCTTGTGTAGCCGTACAGACCGTCGGCATCGGTCAGAAATACATCATATCCTTCGCCGAAATAGATTCCTGTCGGTGAGGTATTGGCAGGCAGTGAGATTTTCCGTCCGTAGGATCCGGATTTGATATCCACAGACGATGCCTTGAAGGAATCAAAGCAGTCAAAAACAGCGTAAGCGGTTCCGTCCGGTGCGGTATGCAGGGAGTACAGCATTTCACCGGAGGACGCGAACAGGGAAGTTTTGCTGACAAAATTGCTGTCCAGAAGCAGAATTTCGCAGTAGGTGCCGATCAGCATTGTGCCGTCCGGTGCCGCTGTCATGGCAGTCACCCGGCTGTGAATTCCGTCCGGATGTCGGAACAGCGGTGCAATGTCCTGCCCGGTGACGATTGTCCCGTCGGTCAGCGAACAGATTCCGGGAATGTAGGAATAGACAGAGGTTTCGCGATCGTAGGTTCCGCTGACGTAGTACAGGGAATCCGCTGTCAGTGCGCCGCAGGACAGAGTGATTTCACCGGAAAGCGGCACGTCTGTCTGACGCAGTACATTGCCGTCGGAGTCGCAGGTCAGAAGAACATAGCCTGTGAAAGCCGCGTCCCAGTCCGGTTCAAGCAGAATGGTGAGTTCACCGGATTCCGCATCATAATACGGCGCGATGTTCTCATGCATCATGTATCCGTCCGGGATCTCAATGGGAGAAGAACGGAACACATTGGTCAGAACAGCCGGTTCAGCAGCAGCGGCAGTTTCCTCCGTTACGCTCTCATCGGAGCAGGAGACGACGCAGAACAGGCACAGAATCAAACAGAATACAGCAAAAACGGTCTTTTTCATTTGTATTCATCCTCAATAAACAATATAACCGTATTAATGTACGTCAGAATACTGCCTCAAAACAAAAATTCCATTGAAAATTCGTCATACACCCGTGTCATGTCGTCGGTGTACGTGCCGGATGCCTTATCCGCGTAAATCACGAGCGGACGGGACACAACCATTCCGGCGGACGCACCTTTCTTGCCTTCCGCGAGAACCAGACACGGCTTGTCCGCGACCGACGGATACACCATCA